>NZ_JAVAJF010000003.1 GCF_030718085.1 Marinobacter sp. MDS2 | reverse complement strand
TCTCGCTTACTCAACCACCTACGCGCGCTTTACGCCCAGTAATTCCGATTAACGCTTGCACCCTCCGTATTACCGCGGCTGCTGGCACGGAGTTAGCCGGTGCTTCTTCTGCGAGTAACGTCAATCCCTAAAGGTATTAACTTTAGAGCCTTCCTCCTCGCTGAAAGTGCTTTACAACCCGAAAGCCTTCTTCACACACGCGGCATGGCTGGATCAGGGTTGCCCCCATTGTCCAATATTCCCCACTGCTGCCTCCCGTAGGAGTTCGGGCCGTGTCTCAGTCCCGATGTGGCTGATCATCCTCTCAAACCAGCTACGGATCGTCGCCTTGGTGAGCCTTTACCTCACCAACTAGCTAATCCGACTTAGGCTCATCCAATAGCGCAAGGTCCGAAGATCCCCTGCTTTCCCCCGTAGGGCGTATGCGGTATTAGCAGCCGTTTCCGACTGTTGTCCCCCACTACTGGGCAGATTCCTAAGCATTACTCACCCGTCCGCCGCTCGACGCCTGATAGCAAGCTATCATCGTTTCCGCTCGACTTGCATGTGTTAAGCCTGCCGCCAGCGTTCAATCTGAGCCATGATCAAACTCTTCAGTTTAAATCATACAAGAATCCGAAGATTCTTAATTCTTGCTCAAGACAAAACTCAATTTCGACGAGTCACTGTCCTGATATTTCGTATCTGAAATACCTCGGCCAGCGCCCACACGAATTACTTGGTCAACTTTTTAAAGAGCGTTTGAGCGTCTCGTTGCTCAACAGTGGGGCGAATTCTACAGCGTTCTCGTGACCTGTCAACAAGTATTATCAAAAGATTTCGTCTTGTTTCGGTTTCCCGCAACTATCTGATACACAATCGTTTATCAAACAACCAGGATGCACAAAAAACAACCAGACAGGCGCACGAATGACCCCAATCAATATGGTGTTAGTCTATGCCAAATGATAGTTTGCTGCTACAAATATAACGAACTTCGACAAGCCCATGCCCATGACACTTTTAAGCAACGACGATACTGGCCACTCGAACTGCCGAGGTAGCTTCATAAAGGAGCAGCGTTATCAGTCCCTGCTCTCTCTTCATCCGGACGCAGTTTTTGAGGTCGACCGGGATAGCCGCATCGTTGCGGTCAATGAGAATTTCGAAACCCTACTCGGGACCTGCCATAAAACAGTTATTGGAAAACGCCTCCAAAGCCTGACCCAGATCGATGACCTTAAACACTTCCCTGACGCACTAGCTCTCGCCCTGGAAGGCGAACAGGCCAAGCTCGAGTGCAAAATCCTGCGCGACGCGGATCAACCCACGCCGATCGAAATCACGCTTTCACCTTCCTATGTTGATGGGGCTGTGGCCAGTGTATACGGCATAGCGAAGGACTTATTTCTTTATCGCAGTTCCGCGAAGAGCCGCGTTAATGAGGACAGTCTTACAGGTCTCCCGAGCCGTTCAACATTCGAAAACCGAATCCGCGATACACAGTATATAGGGGAGCAACTCGCGGCTGTTTTGATCATCAATCTGGACGACTTCGGTTCAGTTAACCGCCACCTTGGCCACGACATTGGTGACAGGTTGCTCCAAGAAGCGGCGAAACGCATAAATGAAGGTCTACAACCCGGCGATTTTCTTGCGCGCTTTGCAGGCGACGAATTTGCTTTGCTTCTGCCCAATATCGCAACCGAAGAGATTGCACTGCAGATTGCAGAAGGATACCTATACCTACTCTCCTGCCCATTCGTTATAGACCAACACGTACTTCAAATAACAGCCAGCATCGGAATTGCGTTCCACCACCGCCCCAATCCTCATACCGAGACTCTGATTCAGCGCGCCTGCATCGCTGTAACCGATGCAAAAACACAAGGTCGCAACACGTGGGGCTGGTATTCCGACGATTCCGATTCCGTGGTTTTGGAGCATATTTCGCTTCGCCGCGACCTAGCCGATGCCATTGAGACCAACCGGCTCGTTCTTCACTACCAACCGTTGGTGGATGCGCGAACCGGAGTAATAAGGTCGCTGGAAGCGCTGGTCAGATGGCAACATTCAGACCGCGGCTTGATGTCTCCTCAAGAATTCATTTCGCTGGCTGAAAAAACCGGACAAATCATCGATATCGAACGCTGGGTGCTTCGCCGGGCATGCAAGGATATTCAAGCACTCAATTCCGACCGCGAAGTTCCTATATCCATTGCCGTCAATATTTCCTCTGCTCATTTCGGGCGAAACGGCTTCATTGAGGAGATAGAACACATACTGCAGGTCAGCGGCCTAAATCCTCATCATTTGGAACTCGAGGTGACGGAGAGCTCATTGATGACCGACACACGAAAATCGGTCGAGCGCCTTCAGGCCCTGCGGTCTCTGGGAGTCAGAATCGCAATCGACGATTTTGGTACGGGTTACTCAAACCTCGCGTATCTGCACCGGTTCCCGATCAACAAGATAAAGATTGATCAAGCTTTTATCAGGAATATCGACTCCAACAATGCCAATGCTGCGATTGTCGAGGGAGTTATCACCATGGCTCACCGTTTGGACCTGGAAGTTGTTGCCGAAGGTATTGAAACAGCTGATCACCGAAATCATCTTGTTGAACTCAATTGCGACACACTACAAGGCTACCTGTTTTCCAGAGCTCTGCCGTTTGAGCAAATTGAGCAGCTCCCTGCTCATCTATATGACCAAACCGAGACCTATTAATGTGGAGTTCTGAATACCCGATCCATTTTCAGCGGACGCCTTGCCCCGCCATTGTGGCAATTGCCTTGGTGTACCAGCCGATATGTAGCTGTTAAAGTTCACACCAACCACTATTAATAACCAATTGCGAGTAGAAACCATTCTTTGCGGGCCGTAAGGAGGTCTTATGAAGACGCTATTTCCTAAATTATTATTGGCCATGTCATTGGTCGTAAGCATGCCTTTGTTGGCTCAAGAGGACCCTTTACGAGTTGGTATGTCTGGTTCCTACTTCCCTTTCACTTTCGTTGAACAAGACGAACTCAAGGGTTTTGAAGTTGACGTTATGAACGCCTTGGGCAAAGAAATGGGGCGTGAGATCCAGTACGAAACGGCGAACTTCTCCGGGCTGTTTGGCATGTTGCAATCCGGACGCATCGACACCGTTGCTAACCAGATAACGATCACCGAAGAGCGCAAGAAAGCCTACGTATTCAGCGATCCTTATGTTTATGACGGTGCGCAAGTGGTCACCAAAAAAGGCAACACTGAAGTGCGATCCGTTGAAGACCTCAAAGGGAAAACGGTTGCTGTAAACCTGGGATCTAATTTTGAAGACCTCCTTGAGCAACTTCCTTACGCCGACCAGATCAACATCAAAACCTATGAAAGCAATCTTGAGCGGGACACCGCACTGGGGCGTGTCGATGCATTCGTGATGGATCGAGTGAGTGCCAGCCAGATTATTAAAGAAAAACCCCTGCCCCTCGAACTAGCAGGCCCCACCTTCTCTCAAATCAAAAACGCCTACCCTTTCCACGACAATGAAGCCGGCCGCGCGCTCCGCGACGAAGTAAACAAGGCTATGGCAACCCTGCGTGAAAACGGCACTCTGGCCAACATTTCTGAAAAATGGTTCGGCACCGACATCACTCAGCCTTGAGCGGCTTACCGAGGACTAACACTATATGGACGTGTTGAACGTCGAGTACATGCTTGGCTTGGTACCTGTACTACTCAGGTACCTCCCCCTCACGTTACAGCTGGCAGGCATCGGGATGGTCTTTGCGCTGATCCTCGCATGCCTGTTTGCGGTTGTCCGGGTACTGCGCATTCCGGTCCTTAATCAGCTAACGATCGTCTTCATTTCCTTCTTTCGAGGCACCCCGTTATTGGTGCAGCTGTTCCTGTTCTACTACGGGCTGCCACAACTGTTCAGTGCATTAACCGTCATCGATGGCATTACCGCCACCATCATGGGACTTACCATGCACTTTGCAGCCTACATGGCCGAATCCATTCGAGCCGCCATTGTAGGCGTCGATCGCAGCCAAACCGAAGCCGCCTTATCCATCGGCATGACGAACGGTCAGCTGATGCGCAGAATCGTGCTCCCGCAAGCTACCCGAGTAGCTCTACCAACGTTGATGAATTATTTCATTGACATGATTAAAGCAACATCGCTCGCATTTACTTTGGGCGTTACCGAACTGATGGGTGCGACACAAAAAGAAGCCGCCGGAAGTTTCCTGTACTTCGAGGCGTTCATCGTCGCAGCCATCATGTACTGGATCGTGGTAGAAATTCTGTCCAAGCTTCAAACCTATCTAGAATCACGCCTGAACAAGGCCTATAACCGATGATCAAACTAGCCTCACTGAGCAAGCATTTTGGCAAAACAGTCGTACTCGACGAGATCGACCTGACCATTGAAAAAGGCGAGATTGTTGTGATCATTGGGCCTTCCGGCACAGGTAAATCCACCCTGCTCCGCTGCATTAATTTTCTGGAACAACCAACGGCCGGAACCATCACCGTTGGCGACCTGACGGTCGATGTAAAACAGGCCAGCCGCGCCGACATTCTTTCACTGCGCCGTCAAACCGCCTTCGTATTCCAGAACTACGCCCTGTTTGCCAACAAGACCGCCTTGCAAAACATCGCCGAGCGTCTGTTGGTTGTCGATAAATGGCCGAAAGAAAAGGCTTATGAGAAGGCTCGCGAGATTCTGGGGAAAATCGGTTTGGCGGAAAAAGCTGATGCCTATCCAGCATCTATGTCTGGCGGCCAGCAGCAACGAGTTGCGATTGGGCGGGCCATGGCTGCGGGCGCAGAGGTAATCCTGTTTGATGAACCCACTTCATCTCTGGATCCCGAGTGGGTAGAAGAAGTGCTGGGGCTAATGAAGCAGCTGGCTGCTGAGCGCCAGACTATGCTGGTGGTCACCCATGAAATGTCGTTCGCCCGAGATGTGGCTGATCGCGTGATCTTTGTCGATGGTGGCCATATTGTGGAACAAGGACCGCCCAGCGAGATATTCCAGAATCCGAAAGACCCTCGAACTCA
This sequence comes from Marinobacter sp. MDS2, assembly GCF_030718085.1. Taxonomy (NCBI): domain Bacteria; kingdom Pseudomonadati; phylum Pseudomonadota; class Gammaproteobacteria; order Pseudomonadales; family Marinobacteraceae; genus Marinobacter; species Marinobacter sp. MDS2. The sequence continues at coordinate 284,410 of NZ_JAVAJF010000003.1, read as the reverse complement.
GGATTTTCTCAAGAAGATACTCGCCACCAACCCCGTGTAACACCAGCTCTCATTCGTACATGGCAATTCAAAGGGGCGAAGCACCCAGCGGGTGCTTCTCCTTAGAGCGCCAGCTATTCAGTAGCCTGTTCGGCTTTGTCACCCAACTTTTCAGCGCCTTGTTTAACGTTATACCACGCTGAAGATGTTGCTTCTTTGGTATTCTCCCAAGCACTCTGAGCGCTCTTTCCGTAACTACGATCACTCTCCGGATCAAACGATCCGATAAACGATAGCGCATTTCCAACCTACCAAAGGCGTTGGTAACGACCAAGTGACGTTAAGGTAACAACCTGTACAGGAAAGCAAAAAAAGAATAGTTAGGATCGATATCTCGCTATCGCCGCGATGATTAAGAGGGCGAGACTCTGCTCGATATAAGACGAAAAATAAAAATGGAGGCGCGGGTCGGAATCGAACCGGCGTACACGGAGTTGCAGTCCGCTGCATAACCACTCTGCCACCGCGCCGGGTAAGCCTTTTCGGGCTTTGCTCTCAGGGGGCGTGAGAGACTTGGAAATTGGAGCGGGAAACGAGATTCGAACTCGCGACCCCAACCTTGGCAAGGTTGTGCTCTACCAACTGAGCTATTCCCGCTCTTCGTTTAAGAGGCTTTGCCTCGTCAACGGATGCGTATTCTACGGATTCCTTCGCCGCCGTCAACAACTTTTTTCAACCTTTTGTTTTTTAGCATGTTTTGGGCATTTTTTAGCCAAACGAGACGATTCTTTGCCGTTCATCTCCACAGCGAAGTCATTCGCGCCATAGATTCAGCCTGACTCATCCCCGAGAATCGCCGCCTATCGATAGTTCGTTCCATTAAAGGCTTGTGTTGACCATGCGACATTTCAATTTTTCGACCCTGGTTTTTCTCACTCTAACGCTGTTCAGTGTGAGTCCCACCCTTGCCTCTGACTGGGTCGTCAAACAACAGGGAGCAAAGCGTTCCGACATTACAACCTATGTTCGTGATGCAGAAAACTCTCCTATCAAGCAATTCCGCGGTGTGGTGGAAACTCAGCATTCCATATTCTCAGCGATGTCGGTCATAAACGACATTTCCCTGTGCCAACAATGGATCTACAACTGCCAAGAAGCTCGTTACCATCACGCGGATGACGGCGAGAAGTTTCTTTGGATGATGTTTGATGGCGTATGGCCGGCCTCAGACCGTGACCTTGTCATGAAGTCTTCATTCAACCAGGACGAAGTGGATGGCCCTGTCACTGTTCAATCGATTGGTCAGCCTCATGCCGCGCCGGAGCAATCTGACTATGTTCGCATTCCAATGCTGAACAACAGTTTTTACCTTGAGCCATTGGCAGACGGCTGGACACGCATTACGTTCACGACGCAGGTAGATCCGGGTGGGCTGGTTCCGGCATGGATTGCCAACATGGTCGCTACCGATGCGCCCATTCGAACTTTGGAAGGTCTTCAGAAGATGATGAACAAGGAGCCGTTCAGAGACTACAGCGATGAGAACGTGCCAACCGAATTAGTTGAGAAGCACAATCTGCGCTTCTCAACGCTGGGTTCCTAAGAACGCTCGTTGGCTTACGAGTTATTACCCTGCGCCGGAGTGGCTTCGGCCACTTGGGCGGGGGCATCGCAATTCAGGAAGCTGGAACTCTGAAGCCACTCCTGATCCGGATAGTAGGTGAATACCAGCTGCCCTCCCTTCAGATTATCAACAACTGAGCGAATCACTTTTCGGTCTACTGCCGGGCAGCCGTGGCTGCGGCCAATCCGCCCATAGTCTGCCACCCAATCGGGGCTAACGTAATCTGCGCCATGAATCACAATGGCTCTTTGGCGGGCCAGGTCGTTTACCCCAGGCTCCAATCCGTCCAGTCTCAGCGCGTAACCATGGGTTCCACTGTAGCTTTCGTTGCCTTTGAACAAACCGATGCTGGACTGGTGGCTGCCTTCGATGTTCGAGAAGGCGCTGGCTTCCAAATTTCCGGAATTCTTTCCATGCGCAACCAAATCCCTGAGCAACAAATCGCCCTTGCTCAGATCGAAGATCCACATACGCTCTTCACTGGATGGCAATGAAAAATCAATCACCGCCAGCCGCTCGGGCATGGCAACGCCATTGTTCACCGCGCACTGGGTTGCTTTATACGCTGCGCCCAACACCTCGGGGTTCAAGTAAGGTGCAGACTCTCCCAACTTATCGAGCAGAGCTTTATCAAAGGATGAGGCATTCGCTTGTACGGAAAACGACACAAGTAATGCCAAGCCCGATAACCATGTAAAAGGGCGTCGTTTGGTGTGCAAAGACATACGCACATAACCTCAAAAGTTGGAATAGCTTTGTAGCTGGCTGAAAAGTGCCTCATTCTAACAGCGAACTTTTAGACTTTCGTGTTTCCGTACATTTTTTAACCTTTAGCCTACAAACACCTCGAATTTGTCCTGCCCCGGCGCCATGGTAGAATCCCGGTAACTCAACGGGGTGCCCTCGTTAAAGGGCTGAGACCACACCCGCGGAACCTGACACGGATAATGCCGACGAAGGAATTGAGTCACGCTGAACATCACAGTGTGCGCCGCGGCATGGCCCCCTCTTATAAGGATGCCGCATATGTTTTATCGCCTATCCCTTTTGCTGCTGGCCATGACCTTGCCTTTGGCCGCGCACTCCGCCGACCGTACTGTTTTAAACGTGTATACCCATCCGTCGTTCGCGGCTGAATGGGGCCCCGGGCCCGGCGTTAAAGAGGCTTTCGAGAAGCAATGTGACTGCACGCTCAATTACACGGTACTGAACAGCGGTGGTGATATTTTGCAAAGGCTGCGATTGGAAGGTGCTTCAACTCCGGCCGATCTGGTTCTGGGGCTGGATACCGCCACCATGGAAACCGCTCTTCGAACCGGCCTTATAGGTGAGCACGGGCGGTCTTTAGAAGCACTGGACTTGCCTATCGACTGGGACGACGCCCACTTCATCCCTTATGACTGGGGTTACTTTGCGTTTGTGTACGACACCCAACAGCTGCCCGAACCGCCCACCAGCTTTGAAGAACTCATCAACGCACCCGATGATCTGAAGATCATTATTCAGGACCCCCGCACCAGCACCCCGGGGCTCGGCCTGTTACTGTGGATGCATTCCGTCTACGGCGAGGAAGCCTCTGCCAAGTGGGCGCAGTTGAATGACAAGGTTCTGGCCACCACTCAAAGCTGGAGCGATGGCTACTTCTCGCTGTTCATGAACGGCGAAGCCCCGATGATTCTCTCGTACAGCACTTCGCCCGCCTATCACATGGCGGTGGATAAGACCGACCGTTACCAAGCCGTTCAATTTGACGAAGGTCACTACCTGCAAGTCGAAGTGGCAGCGCTGGTTGAGTCTTCCGATCAGAAAACGCTGGCGCGGAGTTTTCTGGATTTCATGTTGACCCCGGAGTTTCAAACGCACATCCCGCTCAAGAACGTCATGTACCCGGCCATTGATCTGGGCGACGATCTACCCAGTGTTTTCGACCGGCTGATTACCCCTGAACACACTTTTTTCCTTCCCCCTGCAGAGGTTGCCGGGCAACGCCGCCAGCTCGTTAACAACTGGCTGGATGCGATGACCCGATAACCCTATGCACTCCACACCCACGAAAGCGCCCTTCAGCCACCCGGGATGGCAGCTCATCCCGGGTCAGCTAATCGGGTTGGCTTTGTTGATACTGGTTGCCCTTGGTCTTGGCAGTATGGTGTTGACCGCAGGCGGCCTTGACCTCTCAACGGTTCTCAACAGCCGTTATTTGCGGGGTGTGGTGTGGTTTACGGTTTGGCAGGCGACCTTGTCGGTTTTGCTTAGCCTGGCACTGGCGCTCCCCATAGCCCGAGCCTTGGCAAGGTACCGGCGTTTTCCGGGCCGTTCGGCGTTACTTCGGGTGATGGAACTCAGCCTTGTACTGCCGACCATCGTTGCGGTTTCAGGCATTATTGGCGTGTATGGCCGGCAAGGCTGGGCTACCGGTTTGTTGAACGAATGGTTGCCCGGAAACGGCTGGAATCTTTATGGGCTGAACGGCATTTTACTCGCTCATGTGTTCTTTAACGCGCCGTTAGCCGCACGAGTGATGCTGCAATCGCTGGAAGCCATCTCGCCAGCGCGACTCCGTATAGCATCGCAACTTGGGCTTCGTGGCTGGTGGCTCTGGCGTTCGGTTGAATGGCCAGCCCTGCGCGCCGTGTTACCGGGGCTGAGCGCCTTGGTCTTCACCTTATGCTTTACCAGTTTTGCCATCATCATGACTCTCGGTGGAGGCCCCTCGGCCACCACACTGGAAGTGGCGATTTATCAGGCTCTGCGGTTTGAGTTCGACTTCCCACAGGCTGCCGTTTTAGCGGTCATTCAATTGTTGATTTGCGGTAGCTTGTGGTGGTTGGTGTTTCGCCAGCGCGTGGAATCCGCACTTCTTCCCAACCGGCAAGTTTCTCACGCTGTGCCGTTGAGAGCCTGGCGTGCCCAACCGTTGCTGGCTGCAGCCTTACTGGCCTTGTTCAGCTTGTTCTTGCTGCTACCCTTATTGGCGATCGGCATCCGTGGATTACCGGCACTGTTGGCACTCGATGCCGGCGTGCCCATCTATAAACAACTGTTACCCGCTACCGGGCGCAGCTTGCTGATTGCCTTGCCCGCCGGTTTGGCATCGGTTGCGGTGGCATTAATGATTCTGGCCTCGGCTAACCGGGCCAAGAACCCGCTATTGAAAGGCATCCCCACAACCACCGGCTACCTGCCACTAATTGTACCGCCCATCGTACTTGGCACCGGGCTTTTTCTGCTGCTTCGCCCCGGCCTGGGTAATCATGCACAGGGTTGGGTACTGGTTGCTTTGATCAACAGCTTGATGGCCCTGCCCTTCGTGATCCAGGTACTGCGCGGCCCCCTGAGCAGTTTTGATCGCCACTCGCTTCGCGTGGCCGATCAGCTGGGTATATTGGGCTGGTACCGTTGGCGACGTATGTATTGGCCCCTGTTACGACGCCCGATGGCGCTGGGTTTGGCCTATGGGATTGCACTGTCAATGGGGGATTTCGGGGTAATCGCACTCTTCGGAAGCCCCGGCCAGCCTACCCTGCCGGTGTTGCTGTACCAACAACTGGGCAGCTATCAGGTAGTCGCAGCCGCTGGCACCGGTTTATGGTTGCTGATGCTATTGGTGTTCATTTTCGGGCTTCTATCGGCTATCGGACGGCCGCCCGCCCACCAAAGCAAATCCCGTTTACCTGAAACCACTCTGGAGCCCGAGCATGCTTGAGGTCGAACACCTGTGTTTTCGTTACCCGGGCCAAGCCAAAGGCTGGGAGTATCACTTCTCATTGCACCCCGGCCGTTGCGTGGCGATTCATGGTGCCAGCGGGAGCGGCAAAACCACTTTGCTGAATCTGATCGCCGGCTTTCTGCAGCCGGATTCAGGCCAGATTCTCTGGCAGGGTAAGCCGATCCAGAACCTAGAGCCTTGGAACCGCCCGGTGACCAGCGTGTTTCAAGAACACAATTTGTTTGAGCACCTGGATGTGGCCACCAATATTGGCCTGGGGCTTCACCCGGGATTGAAGCTGACCTCTGATCAAAAGCAAAGCATCGTCCAGGGGCTCGAGCGCACCGGGCTAGCAGGATTCGGCTCGAGAATGCCCGGCGATCTTTCCGGTGGGCAACGACAACGAGTGGCTTTGGTGAGAGCGATTCTGCGGCGACAGCCTCTATTGCTTCTGGATGAGCCACTCACCGGTTTGGACAGCGAGGCCAAAGACAGCCTCAGAGCCATGCTGCAGGAAGAGAAGTCTCGGGGCGTCGCCCTGATTCTCGCCAGCCACGACGAAGATGACCGAAAGTTATTGGCAGACTCCTACTGGAATCTCTAAGCTTGGAGTGAACGGCAGCAAGGATTTAATTTCGTAGTGGCACTCTCTTCGCGGCAATCTTCACGCTCACCCGAACCGTCCGCAGGTAACGTAGAACTGAGCGATTCAGGCCTGACGTTCAGCGGGGACTGGACACTTCCGAACTACACCACTCTGACCCGATTGGTCGGGCTGATCGAAACGAAGGATTTTGCAAACGTTACTCTCGATGTATCCCAGCTCCGCCGCGTGGATACCGCGGGTGCCTCTTTACTGGTAAAACTGGTCGGCTCCTCCGCACTGATACAAGCAGTCCAAAGCAGCAATCTTGCCACCGAACAACAAGCTTTGATTACAACGGTTGCGTCCGCCATGAAGGCAGAGGCACAACCAGCACCGAAGACCAACCCAATATTGGCGTTTCTGGCAAGTACGGGTAAAAAGGTCACCGATGTATGCCGCCTGGTTTGGCTATTGGCCGGCTTCATTGGCGAAACATTAGCCGCGTTGTTTTACATCCTGCCCCGCCCGAAACGCTGGCGCGTCACCTCGTTTGTCGCAGCCGTTCACGACACTGGCCTCAACGCCCTGCCGATTGTTGCCTTACTTACCTTTCTTGTCGGTTCCGTCGTCGCTTTTTTGGGCGCCACTGTGTTGCAGGATTTTGGTGCCACCATTTACACCGTGAACCTGGTGGCGTTTTCGTTCCTACGGGAGTTTGGCGTTTTGCTGGCCGCCATTCTGTTAGCCGGTCGCACCGCCAGCTCCTTTACCGCCCACATCGGCGCGATGAAGGTTAACGAAGAACTGGATGCCATTCGCACTCTGGGCCTGAATCCGGTCGAACTGCTAGTGGTACCCAGAGTACTGGCCATGATGGTGAGCCTGCCGGTACTCACGTTCGTCGGCATGATTTCAGGGATGATTGGCGGCGCGGTGGTCTGTGCCATTACGCTGGACATTCCACCAAGCCAGTATTTAGCCATCGTTGAACGGGACATTGGCTTGACGCACTTTCTGGTGGGAATTGGTAAAGCACCGGTGTTTGCCTTTCTGATCGCCGTAATCGGCTGCCTCGAAGGGTTCAAGGTGTCCGGCAGCGCACAATCCGTCGGTGAGCACACTACCTCTAGCGTCGTTCAGTCGATCTTCATGGTGATTCTGCTGGATTCAATCGCCGCTTTGTTTTTTATGGAAATGGGCTGGTAACGCATGACCGACTCCCAAGCCCGGCGCCATCCCCCGGGCGAAGCCATTATTCAGGTACGTGGTTTAAGCACACGTTTTGGCGACCACATCGTTCATCAAGATCTGGGCCTGGATATGTATCCGGGCGAGATCCTCGGGGTGGTTGGCGGCTCCGGAACCGGTAAATCGGTTCTGCTGCGAACCATTGTCGGTTTGAACAGCCCGACCGCCGGGCATATTCGGTTGTTCGATACGGATCTTACTGAATTACCCGCCGAAGAGCGCTCCCGGTATGAACAGCGATTCGGCGTCTTGTTTCAGGGCGGCGCTCTGTTCACCTCACTGAACCTGGTGCAAAACATTTCGGTTCCGCTGATCGAACATGCAGGGCTTGCTCGCGCTGATGCAGAAGAGCTGGCCCGCATGAAACTGGCGCTGACCGGATTGCCGCCAGAGGCGGCCTTGAAATACCCAGCCGAACTCTCGGGTGGCATGGTTAAGCGGGCCGCACTGGCTCGTGCACTGGCTTTGGATCCTGAAATACTGTTTCTGGACGAGCCTACCGCCGGATTGGATCCCATCGGCGCCGCAGCGTTCGATGAATTGATCGTTACGCTGAGCAAAGCACTGGGTCTGACGGTTTTTCTGGTCACCCACGATCTGGACACCCTCTATTCGACCTGCGACCGTGTGGCGGTGCTGGCACAACGTAAGGTCTTGGTCGCGGATACGCTTGACCGGGTTGCCCAAACCGATAACGCTTGGGTCCAAGAGTATTTTCATGGCCCCCGTGGCCGAGCTGCCATCGCTGCAGGAACGAAAGCACATCAAGAGGAGTTCCGTTAATGGAGCCGAAGGCCCATCACATCATAATTGGATTCTTCACGCTGGCCGCGGTGACGGCTGCTCTGCTGTTTGCACTATGGCTTGGTAAATCCTCGGCAGACCGGGAATGGGCATACTACCAGATCGGCTTTGACCACCCCGTAAGCGGTTTGGCCAAGGGCAACCCGGTTCTGTACAGCGGCATTCAGGTGGGCGACGTACTAGAACTGACATTGGCCCCGGATAACCCGGCCCACGTTCGCGTGCTGGTGCGCGTTGAGCAAGACATTCCGGTGCGCACAGACACCAAAGCCGGGCTGGTACTGGCCAACATCACCGGGAGCATGAGCATCCAGTTTACCGGGGGCACACCTCAGAGCGAGAGGCTTCAGGGCAACCGTGATAACCCACCATTGATTCACGCAGAACCGTCGGCCCTGAACAATCTCATGAATAACGGCGAAGCCATGCTCGCCCAGGCAGAGCAATTGCTGACGAATATGAACCGTTTACTGGCGACCGAAAACATCGAAAACGTGTCCGCTTTGCTTAATAACGCTCGTGAGGCGAGCGTATCCCTTCTGGAAAACCGAGAAGCGCTGATTGCCCTGATGGACCAATTCAACACCGCCGCGGTGCGCGCCGAGGAAGCGGCCATTAAGGTTTCCAGCGTATCTGACAATACCCGAGCGGTGCTTAATGACCGGGTCGTGCCCGTGCTGACTGCGATGGATACCGCCATTGCGACCCTGCAACCTTCTCTGGAGCGGGTTAACACCCTCACCGCCGATAATGAGCATTCACTGAACGCCGGGCTTCAGGGGCTTTCTCAGCTTGGCCCCGCGCTACGCGAATTAAAGTCTACCTTGCGCAACCTGAACAGCTTCACTCGCCGCCTTGAACAAGACCCGGCGGGCACCCTGTGGGGCGGGCCGAGCATCAAGGAGTTTGAGCAATGAAAACAAGCCTCACACGCATTGCCGTGCTGTTGGCAGCGCTTTCAACTGCCGCCTGCACGGTTCTCCCTCGGCCAGAACCGCCCCGAGTGATGGACCTGGCTCCGGCAAGCTCTCAGCCAAATCACGAAAACCTTTTGCCTGTCAGCCTGCGCATCAACACCCCGCTTGCTTCAGATCCCGTAGACAGCTCGGCAATTCTGCTGAAGCCCACCGCCTACGAGTTTCAGGCCTATCAGAAGGCCCGGTGGCGAGACAGCGCCCCGGTGCTGGTTCGCGATCATCTTGCCCGGCACCTTCGAAACAGTGGGGGATTTCGTAATGTTGTGATCGATACCAGTGCAACCAACACCGAGCACGCCTTACTCACCGAACTTTCGGCCTTTCAGGTGGAACAAAGCGGTAACACGTATCAGGTGATTCTTGAGCTGCATGCGGAGGTGATCAGTGAGCAAAGCGGCAGCAGTTTATGCGTTCGCAACTGGTCAATTCAAGAGATGGCCGCCAGCTCCGTGCTGGAATCGGCGGTGGAAGCCTTTTCCCGAGCCAGCAACACTCTGGCGAGCGAACTGACTCAGTGGGCTTGGAGTTGTGTGCAGCGGGCGCAGTAAACCGCGCCCGGAAAAAGCGAGTTTCTAGACCTCGCTTTGTTTCTCTTCAGCCGTCTCACCCGCCTTCGGAAACAAATCGTCCCAAGCGGCGTGCAAGTATAGATACATCGACCACAGCGTCAGTACCGCCGCCAGGTACAGCAGCCCAACGGCGATATCGGCCAGCAAATTCCCCGGCGGGAATGCCAGCAAGCCCACGATGGCGGCAATCTGAGCCGTCGTTTTAATCTTACCGATAAAGGAAACCGCCACACTGCCCCGGCTGCCAATTTCAGCCATCCACTCCCGCAACGCGGAAATCACGATTTCGCGGCCGATAATGACCGTCGCGGGGATGGTCAGTAAAACAGCGGAGTATTCTTCTATCAAAACCGCCAGCGCCACAGCCACCATTAATTTGTCTGCAACCGGATCCAAAAACGCGCCGAACGGTGTACTTTGGTTCAACCGGCGCGCCAGATAGCCATCCAACCAGTCCGTGATCCCTGCCAACGCAAAAATCGCCGCACTCGCCATGTAACTCCAGCTCGCAGGCAAATAAAACACCACCACGAACACCGGAATCATGACAATGCGGGACAGGGTAATCAGGTTCGGTAAATTCATTGTGTTCCTATTCGTTATGCAATGCTGCGTAAATGGTTTCGGCCAATGCTTTGCTGATGCCCTGCACCTTGGCAATCTCGTCTACTCCGGCTTTTCGGATACCCTGTATTCCACCGAAGTAACGTATCAACTCTCGCCTGCGTTTCGGCCCCACACCCTCAATGCCTTCAAGGGTGGATTGCCGGCGTTTTTTATCTCGCCGCGCCCGGTGGCCGGTAATGGCAAACCGGTGCGACTCATCCCGTATGTGCTGAATCAGGTGTAACGCCGGCGAATCGGCCGGCACCCTGAACACCGCATCGGTCATGGCATCGATCAATTGTTCCATGCCAGCCCGGCGAGTAACACCCTTCGCCACGCCAATTAGGGGAATATCTGAAATCTCAAGCTCATCAAACACTTCACGGGCAATGTTCAGCTGACCTTTACCGCCATCGATGAACACCAAATCCGGCTTTTTGCCTTCGCCATTCGCCAATCGACGGTAGCGGCGAGTCAGCACCTGGCGCATGGCGGCATAGTCGTCCCCGGCCGTCACACCTTCGATATTATACAGGCGGTAATCGCTTTTCAGGGGGCCATTCTCGTCGAAAACCACGCAGGATGCGACGGTATTTTCGCCATGGCTGTGGCTGATATCAAAACATTCCATGCGACTGGGCGTTTCGGTTAGTTCCAGCAGGTCCCGCAGCGCCAGCAAACGACGATACACGGTTTCCTTGCTGGCAAGGTGGCTCAGCAGTGTCTGCTGGGCGTTGGTCATGGCCAATTCAAGCCAGCGTTTACGTTCACCACGCACGTTGCCGCGTATTCTGGTTTCACGATTGGCCGCGTCCGTGAGAGCTTCGGCCAGAAGCTCCTGCCCCTCGACGTTAACCGGCACCAGTATATCGTTCGGGATCTCCCGGCGCGTATCACCCCCAAAATAATACTGGCCAAGAAACGAAGCCAGCAATTCGCCTTCCGTCTGTTCCAAAGAGAATTTCGGGAAGTAGTCCTTGGTGCCCAGCACCCGCCCCCCCCTCACAATGATCACCACGATACACACCACGCCGGCGTCTTGGGCGATGGCGATCACATCCGCATCGCCGCCCTCGCCGTCAACCGATTGCTGCTCCTGCACGTGACGCAGATGATTGACCTGATCGCGATAAGTTGCCGCTTTTTCAAACTCGAGCTTTGAAGCAGCCTCTTCCATCGCAGTCATCAGATCACGGATGATCGCCGGGTTCTTGCCCTCCAGAAACATGGTGGCTCGACGGATGTCCTGCTGGTACTCCTCGGGGCTGATGTACTCTACACAAGGCGCGGTGCACCGGTTAATCTGATATTGCAGGCAGGGCCGATTTCTGTTTCTGAAATAGCTTTCATTACAAGATCTTATCTTAAATACTTTCTGCAAAATATTAAGACTTTCTTTCACCGCTCCGGAGCTCGGAAAAGGTCCGAACCAAGTGCCACCGCCTTTTTTCGTGCGACCACGTCGAAAGGTCAAAGACGGGTAATCGCTGTGCGATGACAGGTAAATATAGGGGTAGGATTTGTCGTCCCGAAGCAGAATGTTGTAAGGCGGCCTCAGGGATTTGATCAGGTTTTGCTCAAGCAAAAGCGCTTCGGTTTCACTCCCCGTAATGGTCACTTCAATGGAGTGAATCTTGCCAACCAGGGCTTCAGTTTTCGGGGCCAGGCCGGTTTTTCGGAAGTAACTGCTGACGCGGTTCTTGAGATTTCGCGCTTTGCCGACGTACAGGATCTCCCCTGCACTATCGTACATACGATAGACACCGGCGCGTTCAGAGAGTTGTTTCAGGAAGCTCTTGCTGTCGAACTCCCCGGGGATGTAGTTGGGGTCAGACGGTATCGGCATCCAGCAACCCAAGCCGTACTGCCATCAGCGCAAGTTCTACGTCGCTGGAAATCTCGAGCTTTTCGAAAATCCGATAGCGGTAACTGTTCACGGTTTTCGGGCTCAAGCAGAGCTTGTCCGAAATATCCTGAACTTTCTGGCACTCCACCACCATCATGGCAATCTGCATTTCACGCTCGGATAAGCGCTCGAACTTCGACAGTTCGCCGTCTTCATCCCGGTCGCCGCCCCCCAGAGAATTCAACGCCATCTTCTGGGCAATCTCGGGGCTAATGTAGCGCTGGCCGGAATGGGCCTTGCGAATGGCGCGCACCATTTCCTGAATGTCTGCGCCCTTGGTGATATAAGCCGCGGCACCGCTTTGCATCACGCGCGCCGGATATGGGTCGTCCGCACAGGCGGTCACCACAATGATTCGAATCGAATCATCCAACCGAAGAATCCGCCGCGTGGCTTCCAGCCCTCCGATACCCGGCATCCGAATATCCATAAGAACGATGTCCGGCCGCGCGTTGCGCACGAAATCAATCGCATCTTCACCAGAAGACGCCTGACCAATCACATCAATGTCAGGATTGTCAGCCAGCATGCGGGTAATACCGGAGCGCACCAACTCGTGGTCATCAACAACCAGAACCCTGATCAAAGCTCACCTCACCAACAGAATAAAAACAACGCTCAGTAATTGTACCCATTACCGGAGTCACCGCATAGGTAAGGCGTTCAAAACCTTGGCCTTCGTCAACTCTTGCAATCTTTTGACGCAATACATCAGGCCGGAGAGCCCAAACTGGCGGTATTTTCGACCGGATCAAACCACACCACCAACTCCCCGGAGCCAACAGCCGCAAGCACCCGGCTGCGTTCGGCCAACGGATCCTCCGTATCATTTAGCCCGTGGTACCGAGTGCAATACTCCTCTGCCAGCCCTTCAAGCTGATCCTCGGTGAGCAAGCTGGCATCCACCACAAATTTTTCCTGGCGCGGATCCGACTCAGGTTCATTAGCATAATCGCTCATCATCAATCCTTTCGCACTATCTTCAAAAGCCACAAGCAATTCATTATCATCATGCCTTTTACAAAGTTTGGATGCTAATGAACCAGAACGTTTTCAAGCTAACACTCCCTATCCTCTTTGGCTACCTGCCATTGGGCACAGCCTTCGGCGTGCTGTTTTCCACCCAGCTGGATTATGCGTGGTGGATCGCGCCGCTTATGGGTGTGGTGATCTATGCTGGCGCCGGGCAAATCCTTGCTGTTAGCTTGCTGGCGGCTAATGCCGGGTTGCTCGAAGTGGCCGTTGCCATGCTGGTTCTCAATGCCCGCCATCTATTCTACGGCTTGTCATTACTGGGGCAATTCCGCGGCGCCGGCTGGCGCAAAGGTTACCTGATCTTCGGGCTCACCGATGAAACCTATTCGCTGCTTACTAGCCGAACACGATCCGGGGACACGCACCACGAGCAGCAAATCGATTTTCGCATTACGGCGTTCAATCAACTCTATTGGATAGCAGGCTGCGCACTGGGTGCCCTGCTGGGTGACTGGATCGCTTTCGATAGCACCGGCATCGAATTCGCACTGGTCGCTCTGTTCATCGTCTTGACCATCGAGCAGTTCAAGGCCTTGCGGAACGCCTTTCCAATCTGGGCCGGCGCACTGGCTGCCGGCGTTGCCATGTTACTGATACCGGCCACACATCAATTGATTGCCGCTATTGCAATCGTCACCGCTGTGCTGCTGATTCAGTACCGCTATCAGCGCGAGTCTGTTCTTGAGCCGGAGGCCAGCCATGAGTGAAAGCTATTATCTGGCGGCTTTCATTGCTGTCACGGCGCTCGCAACCTTCGCCACCCGCGTGGTGCCGTTTCTATTTTTCGAGCGCCATACCGAACACCCGCTGATCAAACACCTAGGAAGGTTTCTACCGGCGGCAGTAATGGCCCTTTTGGCTACGGTTTTCCTTCAGCGTTCGGCGAGTTGGGATGCAGGAATTCTGGGGTTGGACGCCCTGATTCCCGGCTTGCTTGTGGTAGCGGTCCATCTTTGGCGAGGTAATGCATTGCTGTCGATTGCGACAGGCACCGCCGCCTACATGGCTATTCAGCAAACCGGAATGATCGTTTCCGGAGGGTGATTACACGCCGCCTTCAACATTGGCGACCAAGCGGGAGTCTTCCAGTGCTGCGGTTCTATGTTTGAGAACCCCTTTGTAATCAGGACTTTCGATCATGGCCAAAAAGGCATCAGTCGAAGGGTAGCGAACCAATAACACTTGATCCCAGGCTTCGTCTGGCGGCGCAATGAGCGACCCGACACTACGGCCCGACCAAATAACTTCAGCGCCGACGGCTCTGACACATTCGGCCGCTTCCTTCATGTAGCGCTTATAGGCATCGCGCCCGGAACATTCTTCACTCGCGTCCTGGTATTCCGCGCGATCACGGAATCTCAGCAAGTTGAGCATGACCACCGGTTGATCTTTAGGGGTTTCCTGCAGGACTTTTTTCAGCTCTTCCTGGGAAGCGTCAACAGTCGCCATAAGTATCCTTTTTATTTGTTATTGAGGATGCCAAAGTTCGCAAGCACTTGGGCACCATAAACCAATTTTATCGACCATGCACCTCGAGAGAGTACTGTACTTTGAGCGGATTACTAGCCACATTCAGCTACACACTGGAAACCACCCTACCCGTCTTTGCCATGGTATTTTTGGGAATTGGTCTGCGCCGGCTGGGCTGGATTGATCAAAACTTTATTTCGACGGCATCGGCGCTGGTGTTTAAAGCCACTCTGCCCACCCTGGTTTTTCTTGCCATTATCAAAGCCGACCTAAGCGCCACGCTGAACGCCAACATGTTGCTGTTCTATCTGGCAGCGACACTCGGTAGCTTTTTCGCCGCCTGGCTGTGGGCGATCAAACGAGTGCCCAGAGATGACCGTGGAGTGTACGTACAGGGAGCGTTTCGAGGGAACTGCGGCATTGTCGGTCTCGCCCTTGCCGCCAACCTCTATGGTGATTACGGCCTCTCGGCCGGGGGACTCTTACTTGGCCTGATCATCATTTCTTACAACATACTGTCGGTGGTTGTGCTGCTTGCTTACCAACCGGGCAAACAGATGAACGTCTCAACAACGTTGCGCGACATTGTGCGCAATCCATTGATCATCGCTGTGGTGGTCGCCGTCCCCTTCGCGGGCCTGCAAATCACGCTTCCCGAGTGGATCATGACCAGCGGCGAATACTTTGCCTCGCTGACCCTGCCACTCGCCCTGCTTTGCATTGGTGGTGCCGTGTCGTTAAAAGCGATCCGAAACGACAGCGGACCCGCTCTGGGTTCAGCGGTTTGGAAGATGGTGACATTGCCGGTAGCCTGCACGCTGGCCGCTTGGCTGCTTGGATTCGAAGGGCGCGAGCTGGGGTTGATGTTTTTATTCTTCGCGAGCCCAACGGCCGCGGCCAGTTTCGTCATGGTGAAGGCTCTGGGCGGCAACGATCGCATGGCCGCCAACATCATTGCGTTAACCACTCTCATGGCGAGCGTTACTGTGACCGTGGGGGTGTTCGTGCTGCGGACAACGGGACTCGGGTGAGGAAACCGTTTTTTCTGAACCCCAACAAAAAACCCCAGCTTTCTGCTGGGGTTTAATTTGGCGGAGAGGGAGGGATTCGAACCCTCGATACGCTATTAACGTATACACACTTTCCAGGCGTGCGCCTTCAGCCACTCGGCCACCTCTCCAATAAACTGTTTCAAATCAGCGTACTCGCCGCTCATTTGAGGGCGCAAACTTTAATTGTTTTGGCGGCGTTTGGCAACCGTATCTGTAAAATTCTCTGAAATTTTCTTTCAGTACACCCGATAGGCCCTATTGGCGCGGCATTTTCGCTATGCTTAACAAGCTAACGCCCACTTATTTGGAGACACACCATGCTGATGAAAGCCGAGCAATCCACCTTGCTACTTATCGACGTACAAGAAAAGCTGATGCCGGCGATCAGCCAGGGCGCGGAGGTTATTGATCGCTGCACAACGCTGGCAATTATTGCAGGCCTTCTTGAAGTGCCCGTGATTGGCACCGAGCAGCTGCCCGAAAAGCTAGGCTCGAACGTCGAGTCCATTCGGGAACTGTGCAACACCACCGTGGGGAAAACCCACTTTGATGCCTGCCCCGATGGCCTGATCGACGAATTACCAGAGGGCCGCCAGCACATCATCATTGGCGGCTGCGAAACCCACGTTTGCATGCTCCAGACAGCACTCAGTTTGCTGGATGCCGGCTATAAAGTTTGGGTCGTTGCAGATGCCACAGGCTCACGCAACGATCTCGACCGGGATGTCGCTCTTGATCGCCTGCATCAAAGTGGCGCGCGGATTGTGACAACTGAAATGGTCGCTTTCGAATGGATGGGGCATTGCCAGCATCCGCACTTCCGCGACATTCAGGAACTGATCAAGTAACGAATTACGAGCGCCATTATGCTGAACATGGACTTTTCCGAACGCGTGGTCATCCGGACTCACGAACTTGAGTGGGCGCCGAGCCCTGCAGCCGGTGTGGAGCGCAAACCTCTGGCACGCGAAGAAGCGGAGCGCGGCCATGCAACGAGCATTGTCCGTTATAAGCCTGGCGCTTCTTTTAGCCGGCACGAACACCCTTTGGGCGAAGAAATCCTGGTACTTGAGGGGGTTTTCTCCGACGAGAACGGCCACTACCCCGCGGGCACTTACCTTCGAAACCCGCCGGGCAGCGGCCACGCCCCGTTCAGTGAAGAGGGCTGCACCTTACTGGTCAAACTGCATCAATTTGACCCGCGTGATCGTGCAACCGTATGCGTCGATACCACAGGCGCCGAATGGTTACCCGGTATCGGCGGTTTGCAGGTTATGCCGCTGCACGAATTCGAACATGAACACGTTGCGCTGGTGAAGTGGCCCGCCAATGAAGTGTTCCAGCCGCATCGACATTTTGGCGGCGAGGAAATTCTGGTGTTGTCCGGGGAGTTCTGCGATGAGCAAGGCCGTTATCCGCAAGGTACCTGGATACGCTCACCCCATATGAGCCAACACCATCCGTTCGTGGAGCAAGAAACCGTGATCTGGGTTAAGACAGGCCACCTGCCACTGGCATAAGCCAGGGGCAGATCGTTCAATCAAAGCAAGTCATTTTTTGCGGTAGATAATACCCGGCTGGCACTGCACCATCTCGTATAGTTCCGGCAGGCCGTTCAGGGACTCCGACGCCCCGAGAATCAGGTACCCACCGGGGTTTAGCGCGCCGTGCAGGCGAGTGAGGATGTCCTTCTTGGATTCAGCCGAGAAATAGATCAACACGTTGCGACAAAGAATTATGTCGAACTTTCCGAACATATAGCGTTCAAGCAAGTTCAGCTCTTTAAATTCCACCATCGCCTTGATCTGATCGTTAATCTGCCAGCCACCGTTCACCGACGGTTTGAAGTAGCGTTTCTGGCGCTCCGGCGACAACCCCCGACCGATCGCAATCATTTCATATTCGCCTTTGCGGGCAACTTCCAGGACACTTTTCGAGATGTCAGTCGCCGTTATGCGCACGTCCCTGAGTTTACCCGGGCGGGCCTGACGATACTCGTCCAGCACCATCGAAACCGAATACGGCTCCTGCCCTGTTGAGCAGGCAGCAGACCAAATTCGCAGTGGCTGCAACGATTTTCGTTCCGCGAATTCCGGCAGCAATTTATCTTGCAGAATCCGGAACGGGTGGTTATCCCGAAACCAAAGCGTCTCGTTGGTGGTCATCGCATCGATCACCACTTCACGCAACCCCATGCGCCCGGAACGTTTGAGTCGCTCCAACAGCTCACCAAGGGAGCTCAGGCCGTTATCCTCAAGAATTCTGCGTAAGCGACTTTTCACCAGATACTGCTTGTTATCGCCTAGCAAAATGCCACACGCATTCTGCAAGAACGTTTTGAACTCTTCGTATTCCCGAGGCGTAATTTCCGCGTTCATTGCATCTCTATCATGGGTAAAACGGTTAACCGAGGCATCAATCCTGACCGATCAATTCCATCACGCGCTCAGCCAACTCATCCGGGCTGAATTTTGCCATAAAATCGTCCGCCCCCACCTTCTTAACCATGGCCAGATTAAAAACACCGCTAAGCGACGTATGCAACATAATGAACGTATCTTTCAGGGCGGGGTCTTCTTTAATTCGAGTGACCAGTGTATAGCCGTCCATCTCGGGCATTTCGACATCGGAAATAATTAACGAAAGATGGTCTCGTATTGATGAACCATCCCGAACCAAGCCTTTCAGGTAATCCAGCGCCTGCCTGCCATCGTTATGAGTAATCACCTCCATTCCGATCGCAGTCAGACACCGACTGATCTGGCGTCTGGCTACGGAAGAATCATCCACCACGAGAACCGGCAGGTGACGCTTCTCCCTAGCAGCACTGCGGGTCACCAACTCATCATTGACGTCTTCACGTAGCGGAGAAACTTCTGAAAGAATCTTCTCTACATCAATGATTTCCACTAGTTTTTCATCAACCTTGGTGACCGCCGTCAGGTAAACATCTTTTCCGGCACCTTTCGGTGGGGGCAAGATCTCTTCCCAATTCATGTTCAAAATACGATCAACACCGGACACCAGAAACCCCTGAGTCTTCCGGTTGTATTCCGTGATGATGACGAAGCTTGTCGCGAGCTGCTCCTGCGGAATTCCGGGCAATCCAATAGCCATACTCATATCGACAATGGGAATGGTTTCTCCTCGGATATGGGAAACCCCCCGCACGACTGCGCGACTGTTAGGAATAGACGACAGTTTCGGGCACTGTAACACTTCTTTCACTTTGAATACGTTAATGCCGTACACCTGCCGACCACGGAGCCGGAACAGCAATAGCTCAAGCCGATTCTGGCCCACCAGCTGGGTGCGCTGATTAACGCTTTGAAGTACCCCTGTCATGTCGTTCTGCTCCTGGAATGCCCTAACCGGCACTGATTTTGCTTTGTAGCTTAAAGGCTCGGAATTAAGACTTAGTGTAACGGCCATATGCCGAGATTCTTAACTTTTTTTAAAGGGCGACAGACTTACCGACAGCATAGGACAAAGCACCCAAGATGCGTACCCTCATTTTCTTCGCGCTGACACTGGTTTTCAGTTTGCCCGTGTCCGCCGGGCAAAACACAACCGCCAGCGATATTCGCCAAATGGCAGAGCGTTTCCTGCACACATGGGCCGAAGAACAGCGCCAGCTCAATCGGCGAATTGAGTACAAAATAGGTAACGTGGATCGTCGTTTGAAGCTGGCGCCATGCGACGGGGAGCCTGAGCTGGAGTTTGTGAGTGATCCCCTGCGCACACCCAGTCCCTCGATTCTTATCAGCTGCACGGGCAAGCGCCCCTGGCGAATGTACGTAACGGCTTCCGTGGAGGCGTACGGCCCGGCGATTGTCGCCGCACGCCCGCTGACCCGTGGGGAGCGGTTATCGAGCGCGGCTTTGACCACAAGCGAAGTTCAACTGAACGCCAGCCGCCGAGGCACGCTCACCGACATAAACAATATTCAAGGGATGATGGTTAGACGCCCTGTGAAAACCGGCACCGTGCTGACACCAGACTTGCTGGAAGCGCCCGATGCCATCGAACGAGGCGACCATGTTATTATCCTTGCCCGATCCGGTTCTTTTTCGGTGAGCTCCAGAGGCAAAGCACTGGGCAACGCCAGCATCGGCGAGCAAGTGCTGGTAGAGAACCTTCGCTCCGCTCGAACCGTTAAGGCAACTGTTGTTGCACCGGGACGAGTCGAAATTCCCATGCAGTAACCCGCGGGAAGTGCGGGCGGAAATTTTTTTCCTCCATAGACTAAAGTCCGGCAACAACTTGCCGTTAACCAGATACAAACCCGATTCCGCCACTGTCCGATGTGGCCCCAGGCAAGTAGGTAATCTTATGTCAGTTGACTTAAATGGAATTGGCCCAGGCCAGGTCAACACCACCAGAACCCAGGCCGACAAAGCGTCGAGCAACACCACAACAGCACCTGCCGATCAAGCCAAGGCACAAGGCCCGGCGGCCCGTGGTGAGAACGTGAGCCTCAGCAGTCAGGCTAAGAACCTGAAACAGCTTGAACAAAAGCTCGGCGATTACCCGGAAATGGACGACGATCGAATTGCGGAAATCCGCGCTGCACTCGATAACGGCTCCTACAAGATCGACGCAGATAAACTGGCCCAGAAAATGCTTGAGATGGATGAAAGCATTTTTGGGTGAGTAGAGTATGGCCGCTATCGATGAATTGAAGACCCTTCTTCGTGAAGACATCCGCCAGTTGGACGTACTGGCGGATCTCCTCCTTCAGGAGAAAGAGGCATTGGCCTCTGCGGATATAACCCCACTGCACGAGCTCACGGAAGAAAAGAACCAAATACTTGGAACAATCCGTGATCGAGCTCGGCAAAAAATCCATCATCTTGTAAACATGGGCTACCGCCCGGACGCCGGCGAGCCTTCGCGTTTTATTCGGGCAGGCGGCATGGATGATTTGTATCAGCTCTGGAAAGCCGCCGATCAAAAAATGCGAGAGTGCCAGTCACTGAACCAGAACAACGGGCGGGTGGTCGGGCACCTGCAAAAACGGCTCGCACGGGTGACCGACATCTTCCGCGGCGCTTCCGGGCAACAGAAGCTCTACGGCGCTCAAGGCCAGCAGACCAACGTGTCCAGCAGCACCGTTTTTGCAAGCGCTTGACTCTCGTGATCCAACAAAAATGCCCGGCTAGTAGCCGGGCATTTTTTTGACCGCCAACTTTCGGTTAGCGGGTATAAATGGTCATACTGGACGCAGGGTGAAAACGAATATCCTGAATACTGACACTGCCCATCGATGCGCCATTGCTGCCTGCTACCCGGATATTGTCCATCCGGATTTCCTCGATACGCTCCGGCAGCGCCAGAGATATCGCACCATCGTCCCGGATCGAATATCGCTCTTCTCCTTCCCGGTATTTGACGCCCGATATCGTGAGGTCGGAATCCAGGAAGCTTAACACCGGCACAAACACGTTCGCCGCCAGGCGTACACCTTCAACCGCGTCCAAGCCGAGTTCCTCAGCACTGCCGCCATCCGCATCTGCAGCTTTCTCTGGCATGGCAGCCACTTTTTCAATTCGATCCAGCAAACCGACGCTGCGCTGCCCCGATACCGACGACATTTCATCGTCCGTCAAAGGTGCAAAGCCATGCCCTTCATACAACTGCCCTGCACTCGCTACAGCGTCAGCATCTTCCTGGCCCGTCGTCGTGGAGGCAAACGACACCAAGGGTTGAAAAGGCAGCGCCACAATCGTTACGAAAGCTGCGGTATTACGGTATCGAGACTGATGCTTCAACACCCGTAGCAAATCTTTCTCGCTGATACAGCCCGAGGCAAGCAGAACCTCGCCCAAGCGCTTGCCGGAGGTGCGCTGAAGCGTCAATGCGGCTTCAAGCTCCGACTCCGTCAAATACCCGCGATTGATCAACAACCGGCCTAGCCGTGACTTTTCTTCAAATCCTTTTTGGACTTTCACACGTGTTCTCCTGTGTTCGCCATGAACACCGTACAACCAGGCCCGGCATCGTGATTTTACGTCAAGCTATGGCAAGCGTAGCTGAGGGTAGCCTCACTTGCTGTTTGCTTTTACTCTTATCGACGTAAGGATCTGTTAATATCGTTAACTGCTTTGTAGCAACGATGATTATGTCACCTATTCCGACACTCACTGAAACAAAGAGCAGCCTTTAAATGACAAACTTCGTAAAACAACAATTCCTTGTGATTTATGCCGCACTACTCGTTATGTCGGCGTTGATTTTTTCCGGCGCAGCGCACGCGGACAGCCATCAAGCGTTACCCAAAGTGCGCTTCGTAACCTCCGAAGGTGCATTCGAACTTCTTTTACGCCCCGACGTTGCCCCCAAAACTGTCGAGAACTTCTTAAGCTATGTGGAAGACGGCTTCTACAGCGAAACCATATTTCACCGGGTCATCTCAGGTTTTATGATCCAGGGCGGCGGGTTTACCGCCGATATGAGCCGTAAGCCCACAAAAGCCCCGATCGTCAACGAAGGCAGTCAAACGCTCCCCAACCTGCGCGGCACTATCGCCATGGCCCGCACCAACGATCCGGACTCGGCCACATCGCAGTTCTTCATTAATGTGGTGAATAACGACTTTCTGAACGCAGGTGTGCGTGGCCCTGGTTACGCTGTTTTCGGGAAAGTGACCGAAGGCATGGGTGTGGTCGACAAAATTGCCTCGGTGCAAACCGGGCGCAAGCAAGGCATGGGGGATGTCCCCGTGTCTCCGGTGATCATTAAAAGTGTGACTCGGGTTACCGCTGAAGATTGATGGCTGTTACAGAAACTCTAAAACCGCCGGCCACAGAGCCGGCGGAATTGATTTGGCAAGACGGCGTTCCCGAGTCGGCTCGCTTCGGCGATGTTTACTTCAACCGCCACGATGGCCTGGCTGAAACACGGCATGTGTTTATTAGCCATAATAGGCTGTGCGAGCGTTTTGAGAAACTGCCAAGTCCTGGTCATTTCGTCATCGGAGAAACCGGTTTTGGTTCGGGGCTGAGTTTTTTAACAGCGTGGGCTGACTGGAAACAGCAAACCGCAAACCAGAAACACACTGTTCTGCATTTTATTTCATTTGAGCGCTATCCACTCACCCGCGAAGAGCTGAAAGCCGCGCTATCACGCTGGCCCGAACTCGCCCCGCTATCAGATCAGTTAACGAGCCAATACCCACCTCTGATGAACGGGGTTCACCGGCTGGTGTTCGAGGGCGGACGGGTCAGGCTAACTCTGTTTTTCGGTGAAATTCTGCACGGACTGAAGCAACTCCCGTTCTTCGCAGACGCATGGTTTCTCGATGGTTTTGATCCTCAGCACAATCCGCAGATGTGGTCCGATGAGGTGATTGAATCCGTTCGGGCTCATAGCCTGCCGGGTACCACCTTCGCAACGTTTACCGCAGTGGGTCGGGTTCGGCGATCTCTTGAAGCAGCGGGGTTTGAGGTTCGAAAACTGCCCGGCTTCGGCCGAAAACGGGAAATGCTTGCTGGCGCCCTGACGACGGATGCCGACATACCGGCACCTACAATTGCCCCCACTGACCCTGTGGCCATTATCGGCGCCGGAATTGCGGGAACGCTGTTAGCCCGAAATCTGGCTGAGCGCGGCGTCCCGGTTTTACTGATCGACAAAGCCGCCAACGCCGGCTCCGCGGCGTCCGGAAACGCTCAGGGCGCCCTCTATGCAAAGCTGGGCATCGAATACAACGCGCAAGCCGAGTTGGCGGCGACCGCACTGAGTTTCAGTCAGCGTTACTATCGCCCGTGGAAAGATGATTTCTGGCACCCTACCGGTTTGTTGCAACTGGCTACCACGGAAAAAGAGAGTGAGCGCCAACGCAAGTTTTGCGATCGAAATCAATACCCTGAAGACTTCTTGACGCCTGTAACGGCCAGACAAGCGTCGGAACTTGCCGGCATCGATATCCCTGTTGAAGGGCTTTGGTTCCCGCGGTCAGGCTGGCTTGAGCCGGCAAAAGCCTGCGCTCGGCTGGCCACGCATTCCTTGATTACCCCTCTTTTTGATTTTGAGGTTCAACATATTGAGCGCCTTGAAAGTGGCTGGTCCATTCAAAATACGGATGGCACACACCAACACGTTTCAAAATTGGTCATCGCCTGCGGCCACCAAACGGCCGAGATTGCCCCGGTAACGGGGACGCTAAGACTGAAGCCTATACGCGGGCAAGTCACGCATTTACCCGAAAGTACCGTTAACCCACCCGCAACCGTCATTTGTGGCTCAAAATATCTGAACCCTGTAGCCAATGGTCAAGCGACCACCGGCGCAACCTTCGACCTCAGAAATGACAACCCCGAGGCAACAGCCGAAGGCCACCAGGAGAACATGGATGAACTCCTGCGCATGCTGCCGAACCTGCCTGCCACCGGACTACCTTCAGCCGAGGACTTAAACGGCCGTGTCGCTTTTCGATGCACCACCCATGATTATCAACCTGTCGCCGGGGAACTGCGCACTGAATCCGGCGACAAAGTAGAGGGCGCATACCTTTTTACCGGGCTCGGTAGTAAAGGGTTGGTTTGGGGGCCGCTGCTTGCGGAATACCTGGGCGACCTACTCTGCGCACAACCACCCTGTTTGCCCAACCATCTTACCCGCCGCGTAGACACACGCCGCCTGTACGCGAAGCGGGAAATTGGGTAGTAAGAACAATGACTGAAGTTTACGGCCTTGCGGCCGATAAATAGCTAATCAAGTTCAAAAGGATTTGGTCGAGCGGCCACTAAAAGGTGTAGTTATGTCGATTCATGTTAGTGAACCCGGCCGTCCCATCGGCACTCGTCTCCCGGAGATTTTCCGGAACCGCACAGTGGGTGACGTCACCGAACTTGAAGCATCAAGTGCACTTTCGAATACCCATAATGAGGCTACGGATGCGGAGTTTCAACGAGCGGCGAACAGTGGCCGGCACAGGGCTCTACAACAATATGGCGCAGTGGCGGCCGGAGAGCGGAAGGAAGAGCGCGTTTACCTGCCCGTTTCGGAGATTGCGTCACCTGCCCAGTATACGGTTTCCGCAACAGCCACTATGGGCCAGGCACTTGCGGTCATGGAAGACAACGCCGTACATCATCTGGTAGTGATATCCGACGACAACGTCGCGGGATTAATCGATTTCAGATGGCTGCTGACCTGGATATACGAAAACCCTGAGGAAGCCCAGACTCAAAGCCTGTTAAACATCGAGTTACCGGCTTTTCTAACGGCATTCCCCGAAACCGACGCTCACCAACTAGCCCGGCTGATGCTTGCCCACCGCTTGAACGCAGCGTTGATTGTCGATGCCACCAGCGGCCAGCCGGCCGGCATTGTCACCAGCACCGACTATTTAAAACTTTATGCCAACGCAAGCAGGCAAGAGGGGGCGGTATAATCCTTCTTGGTTACTAAGGCGCTATCGGCGTCAGCAATTTTCCTTCGGGACTGAACACGATCAATTGCCGTTCCCCGGCCACGTCCACCAACGCCATCACTTCGTCATCGCGATAATTCACGAGATCCAGGAAGGATAAAGCTCTGGGGATTTGCGTGTTCCAGTTGCGATAATCCAGGTCATCCTGTGCGCTTCTTCGGGCCAGAATACCGTCATTACTGGTGAGCATTGGGCTATTGTCATCCAGCTGCCCATCGGTATTGCCAGCCAGCACGATGTCGTCATCGAATAGCAGGCTTTGGGTGAGCGTTTCGTTCGATGCATCAGCAAAATCATTAACCTGGTACGCATACTTAGGAACACCGTTTGCTGCTATGCCCCACACAAACCCTGCCTGACTGTTCAGGGTGCGGCTCCGTATCAATTCGTTATCGCCATCTTCGACTTCTTTGACGCCGTAAGCTAAACCACTTGAGTCACCCACTAACCATGCTAGCCCCGAACCATAAACGCCATGGCGCAACGTCTCTGAGGCATCTTCCCCGCTCTGCACTGTATTAAGTTCAGCGGTAGCCTGCCCGGTGGCAAAGAAGGGCCCGATCGCGCTGGTGCCGTCCAGCGTAACCGGCGCCTGGCCAAACAAAACCACAGAAGCTGCGTTCAAATCCCCCGCCGCCAAACGGTCATCGGCACTCGACCCGAGCAACCGGGACGCTTTCTCCTCGGGCACACCGCCGTTATCGGCGATTTCCACCAAAAACACATCCGTGCGACCTGCGTTGATCTGGGCTCCCCAACTTCCTCCGGTATCCCCGGCCAATGCCACAACGGGCTTGCCCCGGTCCGCACTTAAACCCAGCCACCGTACAAAATCATCAGCGCCTGAGCCCACTTCAAAGCCAGCACTCCAGACAGGAAGATAGGCCGAACCATCAAATCGGAACAAACCTGCGAATACGTCCTGACCGCCTATGCTTCCGGGCGCAGAGTAACCTACTGCCAATTCCTGATAGGTCACCCGCGGGGTTGCCGTGCTGTCAACTCGTTCAGCTACGCTGATATATACGTCGGTATTGGTCACACCAGAAGCGACCGTCACTGTCTCCAATAAAGTACCGTTCTGGTCGTAGATACGAACTTCCGTATCCGTACTGGTGTACCCCGCTACGAACAACCGACTGGCATGCCCCAGCTCTATGTCTGTCGGAGTAAAATCGGTAAAGGATTGTGGCGAAATCAAGCGATTCAGATTGACCCTAAGCAGGCTATCGCTTGCCCCCCTTGCATACCCCTGGCGGCCAGCTTGATAGGCATCATCGACAGCCAGATTTAAAAACAAATCGTCGAACCCGTCGTCTGTAGCCAGGCTGTAGGCTTTACCGCGAATACCAAACTCAATGTCGTTCTGGCCCACGGGAAACACGATCTCTGATACGGCAGAGCCGCTGGAATCTAGAATCTCATAGTGGGTATCTTTCTTGGCACCGGAACCTTTACCTTGCTCCGAAAACCGTACCTTTACCGGCCCGTCCCGCTGTCCGGTCAAAATGGCCTTGTAGGTTGTGGCGCTCCCGTTTCCGTCCGCATTGATGGTATCTTTTGCCCCGCCCTTGAGCGTTTGAACGGTAACCAAAGGCTCATTATCAAGAATGGTAATACCCGCTCGGGTGCCGGTGTTCTTAACTCCAAGCGAAGCAATGCCCTCACGCACTTCCGTTAAACGAATAAACGCCAGCTCGCTGGGTTCCGGAATGTCATCATCAACCACTTCCATCGGGATGTAGCATTCCGTGATTCCGGGTTCCAGGATCAGCACACCACGATCGTAAACTTGGGCGTTGTTTTTTTGGTAGACGATGTAGGACAGAGGATTACCCTCTTTATCGACCGCTTTATCCGACTCAGAGCCCAGAACGACTATGTCCTGGCCTACGATCGCCCGACCGGTATTGGATGTGCTGTATTCGCACTTCTGATGTGGCGCGCTCACGCCTGCATCGCAATTTTCCGGATCAAAATCGCTATCCAGCTGAAACGCGACGTGGATGCGCGTGACAGAAGGCTTTTCCAGGGTCACCTTGGCGAAGGTGCGGTAGGTTGTCGTGGTGATTTGATCGGTTTGCTTGAAGGTTCCGTCATCTTCGTAGGTGTTCAGCTCAAAAGAATGCTTTCCAATCGCTCCGAGAGCCGGTGCCGCACAGCTGTTCGCATTCCGGTTTTGTTCGACTTCGGCCGCCTCACCCTCAGTGAACTCAGCCACTTCGATTGACATCACATTGGGCTTTACTTCGATATCGAACGGCTGGAAGCCCGACATTTTGCCGTCAGTCGTGACGATTTCGATATTGGTGTTCTTGCCAAGATCCGCTTCACCGCGGTTGCCACCGGAAAGGCCGGGAACGCCCCGCATAATAATGCCTTGCCGGGCTTTGTTTGAGGTGTCTTCCAGAGCAAGCCAAGCAGGCGCATTTACCAGCGAGTAATCGAGAATATCCTCACCACCGTAGGCGCCCCAATTGTAATAATACTCAACGCCAAGATAGGCCGACGGTGCCGGGGCACCCAGTAACGTAGGCTGATCAGGATCTTTTTCGGTTTTGCAGCCAGCAAAAACCATAGCGATGAACGCAAGGCCGGCCAAGCGGCCAGCCGGGCAGATACGGGAAGACAAATCGGCACGCATGCAAAAATCCGTTTCTTGACGTTATTGTTAGGACGGTGGTCAGTCGCGCGTTCATACAACGCACTTACACACCGTTACAGATCAACGTCATGGTAGCCAATTTGCCCAAGGCAGGACCTGCGCGAGTTCTCAGATTCACCCGGCAGGCATGTAGTCAGATTTCAACGCCATGCTCGTTAAAAAAGGCCAGAAGCGCCTCTTCATCAAGCACCTTTACGCCGAGTTGTTCCGCTTTCGCGAGCTTTGAGCCCGCTGCTTCACCGGCGACTACACAAGCTGTTTTCTTGGAGACACTGCCTGCCACTTTTGCCCCTAATCTTTCGAGCTTTGCTTTGGCCTGATCTCGCGTCAGCTGTGACAACGTACCCGTCAGGACCCAGGTTTCGCCCGCCAATGGCTGCTCATCGGCGGAGGCGACCTGCTCTTCTTGCCAGACCACCCCCGCCTCCTTGAGTGCTGCAAGCGTTTCCTGGTTGTGAGGCTGATCGAAGAAGCTGCGAATATGCCCCGCCACAATTGGCCCGACATCCGGCACCTGCTGGAGCGCCTCTTCAGTCGCCTCGGAAATCGCCTCAAGAGTACCGAAATACGCCGCTAACGATTTCGCCGTAGCCTCACCGACTTCCCGAATACCAAGCGCGTACAAGAATTTCCACAATACAGGATTCCGGGAACGGTCAATCGCGGCAACAAGGTTGCTGGCCGATTTATCGCCCATCCGCTCTAAGCTGGATATCTGGAATTTGGTTAAACGATAAAGATCGGCAACGGTGGCGACCATACCCTCATCAACCAGCACTTCAATCAACCGATCGCCCAAGCCTTCGATGTCGAGCGCTTTGCGAGACGCATAGTGGCGAATGGCTTCTTTGCGCTGCGCGGGGCAATAAAGCCCCCCTGAACAGCGCGCCACCGCTTCCCCTTCGATTTGCACAATGTCGGACTCACACACAGGACATTGCGTGGGCATCACAACCCCTTCAGCGTTCTCGGGGCGTTTCTCGGGCACCACTTTAACAACCTGCGGAATGACATCGCCTGCCCGGCGAATAAATACCGTGTCACCGATGTGCACATCCAGCCGTCGAACTTCGTCCATGTTATGGAGCGTGGCATTGGAAACGGTCACGCCGCCTACAAACACTGGTTTCAAACGCGCAACCGGGGTTACTGCGCCGGTTCGGCCCACCTGGAATTCAACGCCTTCAATAATGGTGAGTTCTTCCTGTGCCGGAAATTTCTGGGCGATGGCCCACCGCGGCGCGCGGGATACGAAGCCGAGTTGGTTTTGCAGATCCAGCCGGTTCACTTTGAACACAATGCCGTCAATCTCATAGGGTAAGCTGGCTCGCTTATCCATCAAGTCGTTATAGGCTTCAAGGCAGGCTTTTGCCCCGGTCGCCAAGCGCATTTCCGGGTTAATTCGAAAGCCCCAGCCTTTCACCAGCTGTAAACTGTCCCAGTGGGTGGCCGGCAGCTGATCTTCATCCAAGACCGCCATGCTGTAGGCGCACATTTCCAAAGGCCGCTTCGCGGTGACGGTCGATTTCTTTTGTCGCAAGCTACCGGCGGCGGCATTACGGGGGTTTACGAAGGTTTTCTCGCCTTGGTCCGCCAGCCCCTTGTTGAGCTTTTCAAAACCGGCTTTAGGCATATAAACCTCTCCCCTGACCTCCACAAGATCAGGGTAACCGTTCCCGCGTAACTTCAGAGGCACCGATGGAATGGTTCGGATGTTGGCGGTGATGTCCTCACCGGTCGTACCGTCACCGCGCGTTGCCGCCCGTGTAAGCATGCCTTTCTCGTAATGCAGGCTTACAGCCAGCCCATCGAGCTTCGGCTCACACACGTATTCGATGGGCTCTTCAGCTCCGAGCCTGTCGCGCACGCGACGGTCGAACTCCTGCAGCTCTTCTTCACTGAACGCATTGTCCAGCGAGAGCATCGGCACACGGTGGGTTACCTCTGCAAAACTGGTATCCGCGGTGCTACCGACTCTGCGGGTGGGTGAATCGTCCGAGGCAAGCTGCGGATGTTCGGCTTCTAACGCCTGAAGCTCCCGAAATAAACGGTCGTATTCCGCGTCAGGAATTCTGGGGTCATCCAGTACGTAATATTGGTAGTTATGATCGTGGAGTGCAGCGCGTAGCTCTTCTACGCGCTGCTGCACTTCTGAGGGGATCTGTGTCATCAGGTGGGTGTCCTGGTTAAGCGTTACACCCGATGGAAACGCTGTTTACGTTCAAACTCACGGATGCGCTGTCGGCAATGCTCAATGGTTTGCGGAGTCATCACACTCCGGCGCTCATCTTTCAACTCACCACCCATGTTGCGAACCACACACTGGGCCGTTTCGAGCATGAACTCAAACGCTTGCAGCGCATTGGTCGGGCCCGGCAAGCTCATGAAGAAACTGATGCCTGGTGTACTGAGCGCTGGCATATCTTCTGGCCGGAAGGTGCCCGGCTCAACCGCACTGGCAACGCTAAACTGGACTGGGGTCGTGGTATCGCTGCCCTCATGACGGTGATAGATATCCAGATCACCGAATTCCAGCCCACAGGCTTCAAAAAGCTTTTTCAAAACCGCTCCTTCGAACGGTTTGTCTTGCGGCGACAGCACATTAATGACCAGAACTTCTTTGGCTTCTGGTCGATTTGCGCCGGCCAATGGCCGGTTGGCATCCCGCTGGGCGAATTGCCGATTTGCGGTATCTTCCTGAACATCCGAAACCACGTCTTTGCGCTGCGACGGCATGTCCTCTGCCACCGGATCAACATCGTCTGCCGAGCGATGTGAAGCTTCATCAGGAACTTCAACAGGCGCTGATTCGTGCGATCGAGTACGTTCTTCCGGTTGATCCGGGGAATACGCATCGTCTCGCTCAGCGCCCCATCCGGATTCGGGTGCAAAATCGCTGTCGTCATCCAGGCTATTCAGGGACTCCGAATGATCCGATTTCAAATAGCCATTCTCTTCAAGAGTTCCTCTGGACACAATTCGTGCCCCGCCGTTAGGTAGCTCAGGATTGAAATCCTGGTCCAGAGGCGAGTCGTCCAGCTCATCGACGCCCATTCCAGACGATATCGCGATGGATTCTTTCCGGGCACGATGCATTCTACGGATGCCGTCAACGACAATTCCGATAATAACCAGGGTACCTATGGCAATTAACCATTCCCTAAGTGACATAATTCTGCTGTCCTGTTTGCAGTTTGCAACGTTGTTACTCTAAAAAAAGCCCGTAGCGAATACAACGCGCACCGGGCCCAGATGGCCGTATTGTCATGGTTGGTGGCTTTTCCACCAGCTCTAGGCTTCAGCTAAAGCTGCCGCCTCGTCTACATCCACCGTTACCAATCGAGAGCAGCCGGGTTCATGCATGGTAACCCCCATCAGCTGATCTGCCATTTCCATAGCAATCTTGTTATGGGTAATGTAGATAAATTGTACCTGTTTGGACATTTCTTTCACCAGATTTGCGTAACGCCCTACGTTGGCATCGTCCAACGGTGCATCCACTTCGTCCAACATACAAAACGGTGCCGGATTCAGCTGGAAGATTGAAAACACCAGAGCAATAGCCGTCAGCGCCTTCTCGCCACCCGACAATAGGTGGATCGTGCTGTTTTTCTTGCCAGGCGGCCGGGCCATGATGGCGACACCGGTTTCCAGAAGGTCGTCGCTGGTGAGCTCCAGATACGCACTGCCACCGCCAAACACCTTCGGGAACAGTGCTTGCAAGCCCCCGTTGACCTGATCAAACGTTTCTCTGAACCGTTGCCGGGTTTCCCGGTCAATCTTGCGAATGGCGTTATCCAGCGTTTCCAACGCTTCCATCAGATCGTCGTTCTGCTCATCCAGATAGTTCTTACGCTCACTCTGAACCTGGTACTCCTCGATAGCGGCGAGGTTGATCGCGCCCAACCGCTGAATGCGGTTACCAATTTTGGTGAGTTCTTCCGCCCAGACCTTTTCTTCGGCGTCTTCGGGAAGCTGGCCGAGCACTTCCTGCAATTTCACACCCAGATCGGTGAGCTGCTCAATATGGTTGCCGGACCGAATCTCAAGGGCTTGCGATTCCATTTTAAGCTTTTCGAGATTCGCCCGAACATCCTGAACAACATGATCGGTGCGGCTACGCCCCTGCTCCCGGTCACGTACTTCTTTGTCAATATCTTCCAGGGCATCTCTGGCGGCACTCAGCTTTTCTTCTTCGGCCAGGCGACGCTCCAACAAGCCTTCCAATTGCAGCTTGAGATCTTCGATGGGCTCTTCGGAACCCTCGCGTGTTTCACGCAGCACCTCGAGGCGCTCTTCAAGGCGCTCGTTCTGCAGCTGCATCCGGTCAATGGTTTGCTTCAAAGCATCCCGCTGGCTGTGGAGGGTTTGCAACTGAAGCTGTAATTGATGCGCGTGATCGCGGTCGTGGCGGGCATCCTGGCGCAATCGATCAAGGTTTTCCCGGAGCGTATCCCGCTGTTCGAGCAAGCGTTCCTTTTCTTCATCACTGTCTTCGCTCGACGCCAACGCCATATCCCATTCTTCTTTGGCTTCCTGAAGTTGAATTTGCTGCTCTTCAAGATTGCCGGTCACGTCTTCGATGTCATCGTGAATCCGGGCGATACGGGCATCAATTTGTTCTGCCCGTGCCTTCAGTCCGCTTACCTGTGACGAAAGGTTCGACAACTCGCGTTGAACCTCGCTCAAACGCCCCTGGGCATCGTCGCGAGCGGTTTCAGCGCGCTCGCTCTGTTCCTGCAGCTGCTCCAATTTTGCCGTTGCCAATTCCAACTTGTCCTCAGCTGCGGCCAATTGTTGCTGAAGTTCATCAACCTTTTTCTGCCGTTCAATAACGCCAACCTGGCTGGTATCCGAATCCGGCATCAACACCCAGTCACGGCCAACCCAAACGCCTTCGGGTGTGATAAC
This sequence comes from Marinobacter sp. MDS2, assembly GCF_030718085.1. Lineage (NCBI taxonomy): Bacteria > Pseudomonadati > Pseudomonadota > Gammaproteobacteria > Pseudomonadales > Marinobacteraceae > Marinobacter > Marinobacter sp. MDS2. The sequence continues at coordinate 251,833 of NZ_JAVAJF010000003.1, read as the reverse complement.
ACTGCGGTTGACATCCAGGCTTGCGCGGAGGTCCAGTGCCTCCTCCGTGGAGTTCGCAGTATCGATATGGCTGAGCAAAGCTGCAATGGCGGCCAACCCGCTGACCTTGGCCGCAAGGCCCGATTTGCCTGCGCTGACCGCCGCATTCTTAGCAACCACCGCAACCCCTTTGGGCGCCCGTGCAATAACGTCACCGTGATCCTCGAGCCCCGGTAACGCCAAACCTTGAGTAAAGCGGCCAATCACCTGCTCTACAGCAAATTCCCAACCATTTTCTATGTTGAGCTGTGCCGCGACGCGGGGAGCGTCCGAGAAACCGTGCTCGGTAAGCCAGTGTTGCAAAGCATCATCCTGACCACCCATTTGTTCACTCAAAAGTGCTTGCTGGGATTCCAGCGACGCACGAAGGCTTTGTACGTGCTGGCGGTGGTTCAACACCTCTGCGTCAGCTTCTTTCAGATGCTGGCGGGCCTGATACACATTGTCCTGCAACATCTCAATTTGCTCAGACGCTTCTTCCCGTTGAAGCTCCAAGGTTTCCTGCTGCTCAAGCAATTCCTCAAGTTCGGACCGGTCCAGCTGACCCTCAAGCAACGCTTGCTCGTCTTTCAACCGTTGATGGCGGGTTTGCAGTTGCGCGATGGCTTCTTCCAGCGAACGTATTCGAGATTGAGCCAGCTCGGCTTGGCGGCGGGCATCAGAAGAGCGTGTGCTGAATTCGTCCCAGCGGTGCTGCCAGTCCGCCATGGCGTCCTCGGCCAGCTGTAGCTTCTCGCTCGACTCTTCCGACCGCATTGCCAAGGCTTCCTGCTCGGGCTCGATCATGCTGAGTTCTTCAAGAATGGTCGCAAGCTTGATGTCGTCTTGTTCGAGTTCGCGCTGTATTTCACGCTGATTGGCAACCGCCTGATCCAACTCCATGGCTGCCTGGCGGCTTCGGTCCCGATGATGCTCGAGACTCTGTTCGATGCGGGCAATATCGGCACCGGCTTCATAGTATTTGGCCTGGGCACGGTTAAAGTGCTCGGTGCGCTCGTGATGGGCCTCTCGCAACGATTCCAGAGAGGTTTCAAGATTAACCCGTTCAGTGAGCAGCTTTTCCAGCTCAAGTTCGGCATCACGAATTTTTTCTCGCCAGGTCTGCAGATCCTGATCGAGCGCCTTCCAACGAAGAACGGTCAACTCGGCCTTTTTCTGACGCTCTTCGTGTTTATAGGCTTTGTATTTTTCTGCCGCAGCGGCCTGACGCTCCAAATGCTGTAACTGCCGGCCGAGTTCTTCCCGCAGGTCCGTCAAACGTTCGAGGTTTTCCTGGGTACGCTTAATGCGATTTTCAGTTTCTCGGCGGCGCTCTTTATATTTTGAGATACCCGCAGCTTCTTCAATATAAACCCGCAACTCCTCGGGCTTCGCTTCAATCAAGCGGGAAATCATTCCTTGCTCGATAATCGCGTAGCTACGGGGCCCGAGGCCGGTGCCAAGAAACAGATCTGTAATATCACGGCGGCGGCATTTGGAGCCGTTGAGGAAGTATTCAGACTGCCCTTCTCGGGAAACCCGGCGTTTGACCGAAATCTCATTGAATTTCACAAACTCGCCGGGGGCTTTGCCGGCGTCATTATCAAAGACCAGCTCAATCGAGGCCTGGCCTACCGGTTTTCGCGCGGTGGAACCATTGAAGATGACGTCTGACATGGATTCGCCCCGCAGGTATTTCGCGGAGCTTTCGCCCATTACCCAGCGCACGGCATCAATGATGTTCGATTTGCCACAGCCGTTCGGACCGACCACCGCAGTGAGGTTAGTCGGGAATGGAACCGTTGTGGGATCGACAAACGATTTGAAGCCGGCCAGTTTAATGGACTTAAGCCTCATATCAGGCGTTCTCCTCCATGAGAATGGTCAAAATCTGCTGTCGTTGGTGCTCACCGTATTCTTGAATAACCTGCTGAAGCTCGGCTGCATCTTTGGTTGCCGCCGAATCCGCCAGCTTCAAAAACAGCTGGCCGGTTTTTGCCGCCTCACTCGGCCGGTTCTCAAGCACCATGTAATAGGTTCGGCTTATGGCCGGTCGAAAATTTTCGAGGGTTTCCTGCAGGAATGGGTTTTCAACCATCTGACAGGCATTGCGCACTAACTCAAAGCCGGCATCGATAACCTGTTCCGAGTCGTTGCGGGCCCCGTTCAAACCATCCAATAGCGAGGCGTGCGTTCGAACCTGCTCTGCCAATCCACTGATTTCGTGCCCGGACCAACGTTCCAACACCTTTCGCCCCAGCATGCACAGCAGATCAATATAAATATCGTAGAGAGCATTTACCGAGGCGAGGGTCATTTCTGAAACCACCGCCCCCCTTCGAGGGTATATCTCCACCAGATGACGACGCTCAAGTATGAGCAAAGCCTCCCGTACGGAGCCACGACTAACATTCAACTCGCCGGCCACTTTAAGCTCTTGAATACGCTCACCGGGCTCAAGACTGCGAACGACAATGCGTTGACCAATGTGCTGGGCTATCTGTTCAGACAGACTCTCTGGGGCCTCAAATCTCATACTAAAACTGCTCACCTGTGACGTTTTCGCTCAAGCGCGGAAGTTTATCACAGGCGTCCAAAGCCCCCACACCCTTGTCGGACATTTTGATGACAGCCGGTTATCGACCGGCAAACTCTTGCCAAAACATTGACACAAAAGAAGCTTACACCTGTCAAAACGGCAAACAATACGGGTATCTGTCTGGTTTTACTCCATAAAACAGCTTTGGCATCGAAGATGCATAAGTCCGACCATCTCTATTTCCCGGAACGAGCAAACTGCCGTGAAAAACCTGACCACAATCCAGTCTTCCAAATCTAAACCTGCCAAGCTGGCAGCACTTAGACAGGCATTTCAGGCATGGAGCCAAGAGCCGGATCCTCTGGCGCGATTAACCAAGAGACTCTCAACGACTTTATCGCTAGAAAAGCAGCTGGAGATAATCGCGGAAGAAATCTCCGCCATCATTCCCTTCGACTCCATGCAGTATCGCCACAGGATTGCCCGTCAGGACTTTGTTTTTTCTACCGGCGTAGGCGGCCCCCACCGCTGCGAATACCGTCTGTCCCTGGAAGACAGCCATTACGGTTGGCTCACCTTTCACCGGCGTCAAAGATTCAGCGAGGACGAACTGACAGGTTTCGAGATGATGTTGTCGGCCATCATTTGCCCCTTGCGCAACGCTTGCCAATTCATTGCTATCGAACAAGCTGCGTTGACCGATTCGCTTACGGGTATTGGCAATAAGCGGGCGCTGCAGGAAGAATTGACACGAGCAAGCTCCCTTTCAGACCGTTTAAATGCTCCTTGCAGCTTAATCTTGTGCGATCTGGACCATTTCAAGCGCATTAATGACAACCATGGCCACGTGGTGGGTGACCACATACTGGCTAAAGCGGCTGAAAACATAGAACGGGCGATACGAAACTCAGATTCTGTGTACCGCTTCGGCGGGGAAGAGTTTGCAGTCCTGCTGCCTCACACGGATATTCAGGAAGCCAGAACCGTGGCGGAGCGCATTCGAGTGGCGCTGGAAAGCATCCGGGTGGACGGAGGGGAAACACCGATTACGGTAACCGGCAGCTGCGGTATTGCAGCCCATCTAACCAACGAGCAGTCCGAACAATGGCTGGCACGCGCCGATGAGGCGCTGTATCAAGCTAAAGCCGGCGGCCGCAACTGCAGCCGCGTCTTTGCCTCTATACCTTAGCGGATCCGGGGTTAAGAACCCCGGTTGTTCCGAGCCGGGCGAGATCCGCCAGCCGTCTTCTTTTTGACGTCCCGCTTGGCTTTTGGCTGCCCTGCATCGCTGACCTGCCAACTACCGCGCTTGGATTTATGCACGGATCGACCCGGGCTCTTGCGCAGCTTCCGGTCATGTTCAGCCTGCTCTCCCGGGGTTTTCTGAGGGACAGGCACCGATTGCAGTTCGACAGTACGGCTGAGCAAATCAACCGCTTTCTGATCCAGCTCTTCCCACTTGCCCAAGGACAAACGACTTGGCAGGAAGATTGGACCATAACGAACACGTTTCAGCCTGCTCACTCGAACGCCCTGAGACTCCCAAAGCCGACGGACCTCACGATTACGGCCTTCGAGCAAGGTGACATGGAACCATTTGTTCATGCCGCTGCCACCCGCTTCGGAGATATCGGAGAACTGGGCCATACCATCTTCCAGCAGAACGCCCTGAAGCAGACGCTGAATCATGGCTTCGTCCACTTCGCCAAACACCCGTACCGCGTATTCACGGTCGATTTGGCGAGAAGGATGCATCAAACGGTTTGCCAACTCACCATCGGTGGTGAACAACACCAAGCCGGTGGTGTTCAAATCAAGACGCCCGATTGAGATCCAACGCTGGTCTTTCAAGCGTGGCAATCGGTCGAACACCGTTGGCCGGCCTTCCGGATCTTTGCGGGTGGTGACTTCGCCTTCCGGCTTGTTATAAATCAGCACTCGGCGAACAACCTGGCCAGCCGATGAGACATCCAGTTTTTTGCCATCGAGCTCAAAGGTATCTTCGATCGTTGCTTTCTGGCCGGGCACTGATGGTTGGCCATTAACCAGCAAACGGCCGGCATCCATCCAGCCTTCTATCTCCCGGCGAGAACCTACGCCGGCGCGGGCCAAAAGCTTCTGAATGCGCTCAGGGCCTTCAGTCAGTGATTTATCACCCTGTGCGACCTTTTTGCCTGCACGTGGTTTTCCGGGGCTAGATGCCGCCATGTATTCTTTCCTTCCTGAGTATCTGATGCCTTCGAGGCGTCAGTGAATTGTCTGCTCTGAGGGCGATTCGACTGGTTCCTGCACTTCGGCGGCCTCGCTGTCTGGTGAGGGGCCGTCCGCTTCAATCTCGCCCTGCATATTCTTTTCAATCTCACGCCCGATCTCTTCCAAATCCCGCACCTCTGATAAAGCGGGCAACTCGTCGAGACCGGCGAGATTGAAGTAATCCAAAAACTGTTTGGTGGTGGCATACATGGCCGGTCTGCCCGGTACATCACGGTGCCCCACAACCCGAACCCACTCTCGCTCAAGCAGGGTCCGAATGATATTGCTGCTTACCGTAACACCGCGAATTTCTTCGATCTCGCCGCGAGTGATGGGTTGCCGGTAAGCGATCAGCGCCAGCGTTTCCAACAATGCCCGGGAATACCGCTGCGGTTTTTCTTCAAACAGCCGGGCTACCCATGGCGCAAACTCTTCCCTCACCTGCAGCCGGTAACCGCTGGCCACTTGTTTCAATTCAAACCCACGGCCCTCGCATGCGTTTCCCAGCAACTCCATGGCCTGTTCCATAACCTGCCGGGTGGGCCGTTCGCTCTCCAGAAACAAATCCCGGAGTTGCTCAACCGACAAAGGCTTGCCTGCAGCTAACAAAGCTGCCTCCGCAATCGCCTGAATTTTGACAAGTTCGTCTGAGTTCATGGTCGTCGATTATCCTTCAGCTAACAGCCCGAGCCCTGACATGAATAGGGCCAAGCACCTCGGCCTGGACCAGCTCGATCAACTGCTCTTTCACCAATTCAAGCGTGGCCAGAAAACTCACCACCACGCCAAGCCGACCTTCTTCGACCGAAAACAGGCTTTCGAAAGTAACGAAACGATCTCCCTGCAACAGAGACAAGATATGCGACATGCGCTCTCGCGTAGACAGGCGTTCTTTCTCAACATGGTGACTGGTAAACAAATCTGCGCGTTTCAGCACCCCCTGGAGCGCGAGAATCAACTCTCGCATATCCACATCCGGATGCGGCTGACTCGAAGGCAGTTTAGGCAAAGCGCCCGAACCTATAAACGTGTCACGCTCCACGCGCGGCATCTGATCAATGTCTTCAGCGGCCTTTTTGAATCGCTCGTATTGCTGCAGGCGTCGAATCAGTTCGGCTCGAGGGTCCAGTTCGTCGTCATCGTCACTTTCCTGGCGCGGCAAAAGCATGCGGGATTTGATCTCGGCGAGCGTGGCCGCCATAACCAGGTATTCGGCCGCCAGCTCGAAGCGCATCGATTCCACCGCTCCGATGTACTCCATGTACTGACGGGTTATTTCACTGACATCGATGTCCAGAATGTTCATGTTCTGGCGCCGAATCAGATACAGCAACAAATCGAGAGGCCCTTCAAAGGCCTCGAGAAAGACTGCCAGGGCATCAGGCGGTATGTAGAGATCCTTTGGAACATCGACCAGCGGCTTGCCCGACACCAGAGCGAGGGGCACCTGCTCCATCTCGTTCGACGAAGCGTCGATTGGCTCCTTAATCTCGTCGGTCATACCACCGTCGCCCGTTTCCATGAATGGCCCGACTCAGCGGTAACTGAGCCCCATGGCTTCCCGAACTTCTTCGAGGGTGTCTCTAGCGGCATCCCGCGCGCGCTCCCGTCCTTCCTGGAGAATTGAGTACACCAAATCCGGATCGTCTTCGTATTCTTTAGCCCTTTCGTGCAGTGGCTTCTGCTCTTCCACGATGGCGTCGATTAAGGGCGCTTTACATTCCAGACACCCGATGCCGGCACTGCGGCAACCTTCCTGTACCCAAGCACAGGTTGCTTCGTCGGAGTAGACCTTGTGCATGCCCCAAACCGGGCATTTCTCGGGCTCACCCGGATCGGTTCTGCGCACACGCTGTGGGTCGGTCTGCATCGTGCGGATTTTCTGGGCAACGCTATCCGGCGCTTCGCGCAGGCCAATGTAGTTGTTGTACGACTTGGACATTTTTTGCCCGTCGAGCCCGGGCATTTTGGATTCCGGGGTCAACAATGGCTGGGGTTCCGGCAGGATCACCTTGCCGCCGCCTTCGATGTAGCCATACAAGCGCTCACGGTCACCCAACGAAATGTTCTGCTGCTCTTTCAGCAAGGCACGCGCGATTTCCAACGCCTCGGTACTGCCTTCTTCCTGATAACGTTTTTTCAGCGAGCGGTACAGCTTGGCGTTTTTCTTACCCATTTTGACAATGGCTGCCTCGGCAAGCTCTTCAAACCCGGGCTCTCGGCCATAGATGTGGTTAAAGCGGCGGGCAATCTCACGGGTAATTTCCACGTGGGAAACCTGATCGGCTCCAACCGGCACCTTGCCGGCGCGGTACATTAAAATATCCGCGGTTTGCAGCAACGGATACCCCAGGAAACCGTATGTGGCGAGATCCTTCTCGCGCAACTTTTCCTGCTGATCTTTGTAGGTCGGGATTCGCTCAAGCCAGCCCAGCGGGGTAATCATGGAAAGCAGCAAATGCAGCTCGGCGTGTTCCGGAACCTGGGACTGGATAAACATTGTGGACGAGCCCGGGTTTACTCCGGCGGCCAACCAATCCACAACCATGTCCCAGACACTTTGCTCAATGCCGGACGGATCGTCGTATTGCGTGGTTAACGCGTGCCAATCGGCAACGAAGAAGAAGCACTCGAATTCGTGCTGGAGTTTAACCCAGTTTTTCAGCACACCGTGGTAGTGGCCGAGGTGAAGCTTGCCGGTCGGACGCATGCCGGACAAAATTCTTTGCTGGGAATCGACGGAACTCAAAGCACAAACTCCTTCTTTCTATTTATAAAGCGCCTGAATGAACGTGAAACCGCGGGTTTCAGAATCAGGCTGACCGGGCATTATAGTCTTAACACCCCCTTGCGTTAAACAAACAGGATTAAAACATTCGCCTTCAAACGACAAACCCCCGGCATTCTTTCGAATCCGGGGGTTTGTCTCAGGTTGTGAAAAGGCTTACCAGCCAGTCACTTCCTGCAAAGCCTTGCCGATTTCAGCCAGGCTGCGCACGGTTTTAACACCGGCGTCGTTCAGGGCTGCGAATTTCTCGTCCGCGGTGCCCTTACCACCTGAAATGATGGCACCTGCGTGGCCCATACGCTTGCCTGGAGGCGCAGTGACGCCGGCAATGTAGGAAACAACAGGCTTAGTGACGTTATCTTTGATGAAGGCTGCCGCTTCTTCTTCAGCAGTACCACCAATTTCACCAATCATCACAATGGCTTCTGTCTGCGGATCGTCCTGCAGCAGCTTCAGGATATCGATGAAGTTGGAGCCCGGGATCGGGTCACCACCAATACCTACGCAAGTAGACTGACCGTAACCGAAGTCAGTGGTCTGCTTGACCGCTTCGTAAGTCAGGGTGCCGGAGCGGGATACGATACCGACCTTACCTGGCTTGTGAATGTGGCCCGGCATGATGCCGATCTTGCTTTCGCCCGGAGTGATAACACCTGGGCAGTTAGGCCCGATCATGCGCACGCCTTTACGATCAACGTATTCTTTGGCGTACAGCATATCGATGGTCGGGATACCTTCGGTGATGCACACGATCAGTTCGAGGCCGGCGTCTGCCGCTTCGATGATGGCATCTTTACAGAACGGTGCTGGCACGTAGATAACGGTAGCCTGAGCACCAGTCTGTTCTACGGCTTCACGCACGGTGTTGAATACCGGCAGACCCAAGTGAGTAGTACCGCCCTTACCCGGGCTAACGCCACCAACCATTTTGGTGCCGTATTCGATAGCCTGCTCAGAGTGGAAAGTACCCTGTGCGCCGGTAAAGCCCTGGCAGATTACCTTGGTGTCTTTATTAATCAGGATGCTCATTATTTACCCCCTGCGGCTTTAACAACTTGCTCAGCAGCGTCAGCAAGGCTGCTTGCGGCGATGATGTTCAAGCCACTGTCAGCCAGAACTTTGGAACCCAGCTCAGCGTTGTTACCTTCAAGGCGAACAACAACGGGTACTTTAACGCCTACTTCTTTCACTGCGCCGATGATGCCTTCAGCAATCATGTCGCAACGAACGATACCGCCGAAGATGTTAACCAGAACGGCTTGTACTGCATCGTCAGACAGGATGATCTTGAACGCTTCGGATACACGCTCTTTAGTCGCGCCGCCGCCTACGTCCAGGAAGTTGGCCGGCTTACCGCCAGACAGCTTGATGATGTCCATGGTACCCATGGCCAGCCCAGCGCCGTTAACCATGCAACCGATGTTGCCTTCAAGCGCAACGTAGTTCAGTTCCCAGGCAGCCGCTTCCGCTTCACGGGCGTCTTCCTGTGAAGGATCGCGCATTTCCTGCAGCTTCTTCTGACGGTACAGAGCGTTGCCGTCTGCGCCGATTTTTGCGTCCAGGCAGTGCAGATCACCAGCCGGAGTGATCACCAGCGGGTTAATTTCCATCAATGCCAGGTCGTAGTCTTCGAACAGCTTCGCCAGACCCATGAAGATCTTGGTGAACTGACCGATCTGCTTGCCTTCCAGACCCAACTGGAACGCCAGATCGCGGCCCTGGTATGGCTGAGGGCCTACCAGCGGATCAATTTCTGCACGCAGGATCTTTTCCGGAGTTTCTTCAGCAACCGTTTCAATCTCAACGCCACCTTCGGTGGACGCCATGAACACGATACGACGAGTACCACGGTCGACAACGGCACCCAGGTAAAGCTCCTGATCGATGTCAGTCAATGACTCGACAAGAATCTTGCTAACAGGCTGACCGTTTTCGTCGGTCTGGAAAGTCACCAGATTCTTGCCCAACCACTGTTCGGCAAATGCACGGATGTCGTCTGTGTTCTTGACCAGCTTTACGCCGCCAGCCTTACCACGGCCACCAGCGTGCACCTGTGCTTTGACAACCCAGCTGTCGCCGCCAATTTTTTCGGCCGCTGCAACTGCTTCTTCCGGGGTGTCACAGGCGATGCCTTGTGAGACAGGCAGGCCGTATTCAGCGAATAGCTGTTTGCCCTGATATTCATGCAAATTCATAGTTAATGTCCCGCTATTTGATGGAGGATAACCACGTACGGAGAAGAACCCGCTGCTTCCCTCATGGGAAGTCTTAAATGCGAATTCGGTTTGATGAGCAGGGGATCACCTCAGCTCATCATGTCCGCAACCAGAAATCGGTTGTTGTTATAGCGAAGGGGCGCTCTTTCGGGCGCCCCTTGCTTCTGGTCTGCGTTACTTCTTTTTGCGACGGTTGGCGACGTGAATCGCCCCGCCCGCAACGGCCAGAGCGGCTTCATGCACAGACTCGGACAGAGTCGGGTGCGCAAAGCACGTCAAGGCCAGATCTTCAGCGGTAGAACCGAACTCCATGGCGATCACGCCCTGAGCTACGATTTCTGACGCCTGCGGCCCCACAACGTGGAAGCCAAGAATGCGGTCCGTCTTCGCATCTGCGATGATCTTGACCAAACCACCGGTGGCGTTGGCTGCCATAGCACGACCGTTTGCAGCGAACGGGAAAGTACCAACGTTGTACTCTTCCCCTTCGGCCTTCAGCTGCTCTTCCGTTTTACCGACCCAAGCAACTTCCGGAGCCGTGTATATCACGTTCGGAATGCAGTCGTAATTAACCTGAGGCTTGTGGCCTGCGATACGCTCAGCAACCATGACACCTTCTTCAGATGCCTTGTGTGCCAGCATCGGGCCACGAACGATATCACCAACCGCCCACACGCCAGGCGCTTCGGTTTTGCACTTGTCGTCAACAAAAATGAAGCCGCGCTCGTCGAGACTTACGCCGGAGTCTTCAGCCAGCAGCCCGTCGGTATAAGGACGACGGCCAACCGCAACGATCAGCTTGTCGAACTTCGCTTCCTGCTTGCCTTTGGAATCTTCGTAGCTGACGTTTACCAGCTTACGCTTCACCTCGGCACCCGTCATACGAGCACCGGTGATGATGTCCAGGCCCTGCTTCTTGAACTGCTTGAGTGCGTCTTTGGCAATCTGCTGATCAACCACTGGCAGGAAGTTGTCTTGCGCTTCCAGAATGGTCACTTCGGAGCCCAAGCGCGCCCAAACACTGCCCAGCTCGAGGCCGATAACGCCGGCACCGATAACGCCCAAACGCTTAGGCACTTCGGTGAACTCAAGTGCACCTTCAGAATCGACGATGTACTCGCCGTCAAACGGCGCAGGTGGAATTTCAACCGGCTTTGAACCGCTCGCCAGGATGACGTTTTCAGCTTCGTAAGTCTTGGTTTTGCCGTCTTTATCGGTCACTTCTACCTTGCGACCGTTCAGCAACTTGCCATGACCGTGGATCGACGTTACGCCGTTGGCCTTGAACAGACCGGCGATGCCGCCGGTCAACTGCTTAACGATACCCGCCTTGCGCTCCATCATTTTGGCCACATCGATATCGACGCTCTTGGCCAAAATACCCATGGACTCGTAATCGTGGCTCGCTTCTTCGAACTTGTGAGTCACTTCCAGCAGCGCTTTAGAAGGAATACAACCTACGTTCAGGCAGGTTCCACCCAGCACCTGGCTCTTACCGTCTTCGGCAGTCCAGGACTCTACACATGCAGTTTTCAGGCCCAGCTGGGCAGCCTTGATAGCCGCCACATAACCGCCGGGGCCGGCACCAATGACAATGACATCGTACTTATCGGACATAATTATTCCTGTTCTCAGATTCGTTGCGTATCAGCTTACACGTCCAGCAGGATGCGCGCCGGGTCTTCAAGCATTTCCTTGATGGCTACCAGGAACTGAACAGCGTCTTTGCCGTCAATCATACGGTGATCGTATGACAGCGCCAGGTACATCATCGGCAAGATCTCAACCTTGCCGTTCACCGCCATCGGGCGCTCCTGGATCTTGTGCATACCAAGAATAGCCGTTTGAGGCGGGTTCAGGATTGGCGTAGAAATCAACGAACCAAAAATACCACCGTTGGTGATGGTGAAGGTACCGCCGGTCATATCTTCAATACCCAGCTTGCCACCTTTGGCCTTGGTACCGTATTCAACGATCTTCTTCTCGATATCCGCCAGACCCATTGCGTCAACATCGCGAAGCACAGGTACAACCAGACCACGCTCGGTCGATACGGCAACGCCGATATCCTGGTAGCCGTGGTAAACCATGTCGTTGCCATCGATCGAGGCGTTAACCGCCGGGAAACGCTTCAACGCTTCGGTTGCCGCTTTGGCGAAGAACGACATGAAACCCAGTTTGATGTCGTGGCGCTTAACAAAGCTGTCCTGATACTGCTTACGCAGTTCCATGATCGGTGCCATGTTCACTTCGTTGAACGTGGTCAACATAGCAGCAGTCTGCTGAGCTTCAACCAAACGCTTGGCGATGCTTGCACGCAAACGGGTCATCGGAACACGCTTCTCCGGGCGCTCACCCGGTGCAACGTTTACTTCCGGTGCAGCGGCAGGCTTAGACGCAGAAGAACCTGACGACTTTTTGCTATCGATGTGGCTCTGTACGTCTTCTTTGGTAACACGACCGTCTTTGCCGGTACCCTTAACAGCGGCCGGATCAACGTTGTTCTCGTCGGCCAGCTTACGCGCTGCCGGGCTCAAAATCGCGTCACCGGATGCAGGAGCCTCTTCGCTCTTCTCGGACGCTTCTTCGTCCTTGCTGCTATCGGCCTTGCTTTCTGCCGGTTTGGATTCACCAGCGGCACCTTCTTTAAACTTACCGATCACTTCGCCGCTTTCGCAGGTATCGCCTTCGGCTTTTACGATTTCTTCAATCACACCGTCAGCCGGAGCAACCACTTCGAGCACGACTTTGTCGGTTTCGATATCAACAATCAGCTCGTCACGTGAACAGGCTTCGCCTGGCTGCTTGTGCCAAGTCGCGACGGTGCCTTCGGCGACCGACTCAGGGAAAACTGGGGCTTTAATCTCTGTTGTCATTACAATTCCTTAGCTCGGTAGCTCGTCAGATTTCGAACGCGTCGTTAACCAACTTCTTCTGTTCTTCGATGTGGACAGACATGTGACCACACGCAGGAGCAGCAGAAGGCTCACGACCGGCATACTGAAGGTGGAGTTTTGGGTTCAGGCGCTGCAGCGCATTGCGCATATGGTGCTGACTTGGGTACCAGGCACCCTGGTTCATGGGCTCTTCCTGACACCACACCACAGATTTCAGCTTCGGATACTGACCCAGAATTTCATCCAGATCATCCGCCGGGAACGGGTAAAGCTGCTCAATACGAACCAAAGCCACGTCATCACGCTCATCTGCCTTCTTTTTATCCAGCAGATCGTAAAACACCTTGCCGCTGCACATGATGAGACGAGTTACCTTCTTCGGATCCGGCAGATCCTTTTCAGGCAACACGGTCTGGAATGTGCCAGAGGTCAAATCGTCCAGGTTTGAAGTCGCTTCTTTGTGACGCAACAAACTCTTCGGCGTAATGGCGATCAAAGGCTTGCGCAGCGGCCGCTTAACCTGGCGACGCAGCATATGGAACACCTGCGACGGAGTTGTTGGTACACATACCTGAATGTTGTGCTGAGCGGAAAGCTGAAGGAAACGCTCCAAGCGAGCAGAGCTATGCTCAGGCCCCTGCCCTTCATAACCGTGCGGCAACAGAAGTGTCAGACCGCACAACCGGCCCCACTTGTGTTCGCCACTGGTCAGGAACTGGTCGATAACCACCTGAGCACCGTTGGCGAAGTCACCAAACTGCGCTTCCCAAATGATCAACGCGTCCGGCTGAGTGGTTGCATAGCCGTATTCGAACGCCATAACCGCTTCTTCAGACAGCAGCGAGTCATAAATATCGAAATTCGGCTGGTCGTCCGACAACGCCTGAAGCGAGATGTGGGAGGATCCGTCTTTCTGGTTGTGCAACACCGCGTGACGGTGGGAGAAGGTACCACGACCCACGTCCTGACCGGTCAAGCGAATCTGGTGGCCTTCGTTGAGGAGTGTCGCGTACGACATCATCTCACCGTAACCCCAGTTCAGCGGAAGAGCGCCAGCGGTCATTTTCTCGCGATCGTTGACGATCTTGGATACCTGACGCTGCACACTGAATCCTTCCGGAACCTGCGTCAACTTCGTACCCAGCTTCTTGATCGTTTTAGCCGCTACGCTGGTTTTACACTTGGCTGTCCACTCATGGCCGAGGTAAGGCGTCCAATCCACGTACAAATCTTTGTTGGGCTCTTGTACCAACGACTTGACGACATGCTCGCCATTATCGAGTGCATCCCGGTACTCTGTTTCCATCTGCTTGACTTCATCCTCATTGAGGATACCGTCCTGCATCAAACGGTCAGCGTAGATATTGCGGGTGGTTTTCAGCTTACGAATCTTTTCGTACATCAACGGCTGGGTAGCAGCCGGCTCATCCGCTTCGTTGTGGCCACGACGGCGGTAGCAAACCAGATCGATTACGACATCACGCTTAAACTCATTGCGGTAATCAACCGCCAAGTGAGTTGCGAACATCACCGCTTCAGGATCGTCTGCATTCACGTGAAGAATAGGTGCCTGCACCATCTTCGCCACGTCAGTACAGTATTCTGTAGAGCGGGCGTCTTCCTGCCGGCTGGTGGTAAAGCCAACCTGGTTGTTGATCACGATGTGGATGGTACCACCGACTCCAAAGCCCCGGGTCTGGGACATCTGGAAGGTTTCCATCACCACGCCCTGGCCGGCAAAAGCCGCATCGCCGTGCATAACGATCGGCAACACCTTGCTGCCATCTGTGTCGTTACGACGATCCTGACGCGCTCGAACCGAACCCACAACAACCGGAGCAACAATTTCCAGGTGCGACGGGTTAAACGCCATTGCCAGGTGCACTTCACCACCCGGAGTCATGACGTTCGACGAGAAGCCTTGGTGATACTTAACGTCACCAGAGCCGGAATCCGCGAGTTTCTTACCCTCGAATTCATCAAACAATTCTTTCGGGTTCTTACCGAGCGTGTTAACCAACACGTTCAAACGACCACGGTGCGCCATGCCCAGCACGATCTCTTTGGCGCCGTATGATCCGGCACGCTGAATCAATTCGTCGAGGCAAGGAATCAGGCTCTCACCGCCCTCAAGACCGAAACGCTTAACACCCGGGTAACGGGAGCCCAGATACTTCTCAAGCCCTTCAGCAGCGGTCAGGCGCTCCAGAAGATGCTTGCGTGTTTCAGGCTCGTACTGAGGACGGGAACGTACCGGCTCCATGCGCTGCTGGAACCACCGCTTGATGCGGGTATCCACCACGTGCATGTATTCTGCGCCGATACTTTGACAATAGGTTTGGCGAAGCCCGTCGACAATGTCTTTGAGCTTCATCGTTTCGGAACCGAAGCTCAAAGAGCCGGTCTGAAACTCGAGATCCAGATCGGATTCATTCAGCTCGTGAAAAGCCGGATCAAGATCTTCTACGGGTTCACGCTGCCAGACACCCAGAGGGTCAAGCTTGGATTCCTGGTGTCCGCGGAAACGATACGCGTTGATCAGCTGAAGAACACGAATCTGCTTTTTGTCAGCATCGGATGTGGCGCTGGCCGGAACGCCGCCACTGGCCAAAAAGCGCTGATTACGCGAGATGTGTTCAAACTGTTCACGGATCGTCGAGTGGATAACGTCACGACCTTGTTGGCCATCGACACTCGGGAGCTTATCGAAGTAGCTCCGCCACTCTTCAGGAATAGCATTGGGGTCTGTCAGGTAGGTTTCAAAAAGCTGTTCAACATAGGCTAGATTTCCACCCTGCAAGTGGGAAGTCTGCCATAACTGCTCCATGATGCTTTCGTGCATTTTGAATAGCTCACCTTGGCTGGTGCGGGGGAGCGGGTATGGTCGGCCAGTGGTATTTTCCAGTCAATACGGGTTATTACGGCATGACAACCGGATACCACAACCATTACGGATGTTTCCGTCCCCTGTGATTTGTTGTACTCAGCGACACTGCGAGGAAACCATAGGAAGGGAACCAGGCAGCGGAGTCAGTTTGCATCCTGGTAAGACTTTTGACTATAAGCCTTTGGTTGAAGGCCCCGCATATGCGAGGCCTTCAGGAGTACTAACTGGCACCGGGGTACCAGTATAGCTATTTCTTCGGGATTTGCCCGTCAGGTGGCTCTTTGCAGCAACAAATTCCGAATATGACCAATCGCCTTGGTCGGGTTCAGACCTTTCGGACATACGCTGACGCAGTTCATGATGCCCCTGCAGCGGAATACGCTGAACGGGTCATCCAGCTCAGCCAAACGCTCGGCCTGAGCCGTGTCACGACTGTCTGCAAGAAAACGGTAGGCCTGCAGCAGACCTGCCGGCCCGATGAACTTATCCGGATTCCACCAGAACGAAGGGCACGACGTTGAACAGCATGCACAGAGAATACACTCGTACAGACCATCCAGCTTTTCACGCTCTTCCGGCGACTGCAGGCGCTCAATAGCTGGAGCTGGCTTGTCATTGACCAGGTACGGCATAACCTTTTCGTACTGCTTGTAGAAAAGACCCATGTCGACAACCAGGTCACGAATGACCGGCAGACCCGGTAACGGGCGCAAAACCAGTTTGTTGTTCTTGACCACGTCGGAAACCGGAGTGATGCAAGCCAACCCGTTCTTGCCGTTCATGTTCATGCCGTCAGAACCGCACACGCCTTCGCGGCAGGAACGACGGTAACTCATGGAAGGATCTTTCTCCTTCACGAGATTCAGAACATCCAGAACCATCAGGTCTTTGCCTGCAGGAATCTCAACCTCAACATCCTGCATGTAAGGGGCGTTATCAGCTTCTGGATTGTAGCGATACAGACTTACCAACATATTCAGAATCTCCCCTTAGTAGGTCCGGACTTTCGGCTCGAAGGTCGGAACAGTCTTCGGCGCAAAGTTCACGTCACGCTTGCCCACACGCTTCTCGAGCGGGAAGTACATGGAATGCTTCAGCCAGTTCTCGTCGTCACGCTCGGTGAAATCGTTACGGGCGTGAGCACCACGACTTTCTTTACGCTCATTTGCCGAAATAGCGGTCGCCAATGCAACCTCATACAGGTTATCGAGCTCAAGCGCTTCGATACGAGCTGTATTAAAGGCCTGACTGGTATCAGCCAGCTTGGTCTTGCGAACACGCTCGCCAATCGCTTCCAGCTTCTTGAGACCCTCTTCCATGCTCTTGCCGTCACGGAATACACCGAAGTACAGCTGCATGCAGTTCTGAAGATCCTTACGAACCGCCGCTACATCCTCACCTTCGGATGCATTGTTCAGGCGATCCAGACGCGCCATGGCACGCTTGATGTCTTCATCGCTGGCACTATCCACTTCAAAGCCGCCACGAATCTGCTCTTCAATGTGCAGACCAGCCGCACGACCAAAGACAACCAGATCCAGCAACGAGTTACCGCCCAGACGGTTGGCACCGTGCACGGATACACAAGCCGCTTCACCGCAAGCAAACAGACCCGGGATCGGCTTATCGTTGCCATTTTCGTCTTGGGTCAAGGCCTGACCACCAACGTTAGTCGGTACACCACCCATCATGTAGTGACAGGTCGGAACAACCGGAACCGGCTCTTTTACCGGATCCACGTGAGCAAACGTACGTGACAGCTCACAAATACCCGGCAAACGCAGATTCAGAGTTTCTTCACCCAGGTGATCCAGCTTTAGCAGTACGTGATCCTTTTCAGGGCCACAACCACGTCCTTCCAGAATTTCCAGAACCATGGAGCGCGCAACAACGTCACGACCCGCCAGGTCTTTTGCGTTCGGCGCATAACGCTCCATGAAACGCTCACCTTCGGAGTTGATCAGATAACCGCCCTCACCCCGGCAACCCTCGGTTACCAACGTACCGGCACCGTAGATGCCAGTTGGGTGGAACTGCCACATTTCCATATCCTGAACCGGGAAGCCGGCACGCAGCGCCATACCAATACCGTCACCGGTATTGATCAGTGCGTTGGTTGTAGACGCATAAATACGACCAGCACCACCAGTGGCCAGAACGGTTGCCTTGGATTTGATATAGGCAACTTCACCGGTTTCAATTTCGATGGCCACAACACCAACAACCTCGTTCTTGGAGTTTTTGACCAGATCGACGGCATACCACTCATTAAGGAAGCTGGTGCCGCCTTTCAGGTTTGCCTGGTAAAGAGTGTGCAGGAGCGCGTGACCAGTACGGTCAGCTGCAGCACACGTACGAGCCGCCTGAGTCGGGTTGTCCGGCCCCTTGGACTGACCACCGAAAGGACGCTGATAAATACGACCTTGCTCGGTACGGGAGAACGGCAGCCCCATATGCTCAAGCTCAAATACCGCCTGAGGACCTACAGAACACATGTATTCGATCGCGTCCTGGTCACCGATGTAGTCGGAGCCCTTGACGGTATCGTACATGTGCCAGCGCCAATCATCGTTGGGATCGGCACTTGCGATCGCACAAGTAATACCGCCCTGAGCGGATACTGTGTGCGAGCGGGTCGGAAATACTTTCGTGATACACGCGGTGTTAAGGCCAGACTCAGTCAGCTGGAGGGCGGCTCGCATACCAGCTCCACCACCACCGATAACAATCGCGTCGTAAGACATGGTTTTGATGTTAGACATCGATTAAAGCCCCCAAAGGATCTGAATGCCCCACACGACATATACGAACATCACTAGGATGCAAGCTGCCTGCAGCAAGAAACGCGGAAGTGCCGATTTGATATAGTCAGTGGAAACGGTCCACAAACCGACCCACGCATGCCCGGCAATAGAAAGCAGCGCCAGCAGGCTAAAGATCTTGAACCAACCCTGATTGAACAGCGCAGCCCAAGCCTGGTAATCAACGTCAGTCGTGGCAAAGAAGCCCAAAAGGAACAGCGTATAAAGAGCCAACACATAGGCTGTAGCACGCTGAATGATCCAATCTTGAATCCCGTTACGACCGATATTCGTTACACTGTTCATGCCCATACCCAGACTCCTGCCAGAACAATCAGAACAATGGAAACCACTAGCGTGATTTTCGCGGCAAGGCGACCGCTCTCAAGCTCTTCGCCAATACCAGCGTCCATCAGCAGGTGCTTAATGCCCGCAACGAGGTGGTACAGCAGAGCAGACAGGATGCCCCAGGTAATCAGCTTTGCCAGGAAGCTGTCCAGCAGTTCATTTACACGATTGAAGCCATCTTCTCCGGACAAGGAGAGATCCAAGCCGTACATCAGGAAAGCAACACCCACAAAGATGATGATGCCGCTGATGCGATGCAGGATCGAAGTAATGGCTGGCAGCGGAAAATGGAACTTGCCGAGATCGAGATTTACTGGTCGTTTGCTATTCACAGCGCTCTCACACTCTCTTTTGGTTCCGCAAAACCGATATTCCGGCAGCGGATGGTTAGTATGTTGGGACCGGAGAATCGATACGAAACCGATAACCGATTGGTTCAGGAGGGCGGATGGCAACCCGATAGCTTGCTATGCTATAGCCTGCAGGCAGGCGCATCCCCGATTCCGGGCTACGGATTATAAGGAGACACCTCGGTAATTACAAACCTGCAACCACGCTGAAAGCCTTGTCAGCCGCACACCAGATTTACCCATTCAGCTTATTGACAAATATTTTTCAGCGCGCAAAGCGCCGAATTCCCGCGCTTCAGAGCCAACTTTTGCCGATGTAAATCCGTGTTTTCATCATCAATAGATTGACAAAAAAAGCTAACGCCCTATATTTTGCCGCCAGTTTTGCGATAATACGCGCCTTCTCGCGCATCGATAAATGCAAAGAGCTGTTAAGCTAATTGAACAGGAGAGCACCATGACCGACAGGAAAGCCACGCTCTCGGTGGGAGATAAGTCCATTGAGCTTCCGGTTTACTCCGGCACCGTCGGCCCTGACGTTATTGACGTACGCGGGCTAGTCCAGGAAGGCGTTTTTACTTACGATCCAGGCTTTGTTTCTACCGCAGCCTGCGAATCCGCTATCACTTATATCGATGGCGCCAACGGCGTTCTGTTGCATCGGGGCTACCCGATCGACCAGCTCGCTGAAAAATCCGACTTCCTTGAAGTGTGCTACCTCCTCCTGAACGGCGAACTGCCGAGCGAAGAAGAGAACAAGCGCTTCCACACCACCATTAAAAACCACACCATGCTGCACGACCAGATGCGCAACTTCTTCAACGGCTTCCGCCGTGATGCGCACCCGATGGCAATTATGTGTGGGGTTGTCGGAGCGCTGTCCGCGTTCTACCACGACCAGATGGATGTTGGCGATCCGAAGCAGCGTGAGATCACCGCTCACCGCCTGATCGCGAAAATGCCAACCATTGCGGCCTGGTGTTACAAATACTCCGTAGGCCAGCCGTTCATGTACCCGCGCAACGACCTGTCATACGCAGAAAACTTCCTGCAAATGATGTTTGGCACACCGTGCGAAGAGTACAAACCGAACCCGGTTCTCGCGAATGCGATGGACAAGATCTTCATTCTGCACGCAGATCACGAGCAGAACGCCTCAACCTCCACAGTTCGCCTGGCAGGTTCCACTGGCGCCAACCCATACGCCTGCATCGCCTCCGGCATCGCGGCACTGTGGGGCCCGGCACACGGCGGCGCGAACGAAGCCGTTCTGGACATGCTGGCCGAGATCGGTGACGAATCCAATATTGAAAAGTTCATCGCAAAGGCGAAAGACAAAGACGATCCGTTCCGCCTGATGGGCTTTGGTCACCGGGTTTACAAGAACTTCGACCCGCGCGCCAAGGTTATGGCTCAAACCGCTCACGAAGTGTTGAGCGAGCTCGGCCTGGAGAACGACCCTCTGCTGAAGATCGCCCAGCGTCTGGAAAAAATCGCCTTGGAAGACGAATACTTCGTGAAGCGTCAGCTTTACCCGAACGTCGACTTCTACTCCGGCATCATTCTGAAAGCTATCGGTATTCCAACCTCCATGTTTACCGTTATTTTCGCAATGTCCCGGACAATCGGCTGGTTCTCACACTGGAACGAAATGGTCAGCGGCGCCAACCGCATCGGCCGCCCTCGCCAGTTGTACACCGGCTCGCCGAAGCGCGATTACCCGAACAAGTAATTGCTTTGGGCACACCGGAAAACACACAAAGGCCGCTGATTACAGCGGCCTTTGTGTTTGTAACGGAAAAAGGAGATCAATAATGACAACAACAGCCGCTTTTATTGGACTAGGCGTAATGGGGTACCCCATGGCCGGCCACCTGGCCAAAGCCGGCATTTTGGTGAAGGTGTGGAATCGATCCGGCGAAAAAGCCGAACAGTGGGCCGGCGAATACCCCGGAACCGCCTGCCGGACAATTTCCGAGGCGGTTCGGAACGCCGACTTCGTTATGACGTGCGTGGGGGCTGACAACGACCTTCTAGCCGTTTACGAAGGCCCTGAAGGCATTATCGAAAACGCACCCAAGGGCGCAACCCTGATTGACCACACCACCGCCTCAGCCGGCATCGCCGAACACCTTTCGGCAGCCGCGGCCCAAGCCGGCCAGGGCTTTATTGATGCCCCCGTATCCGGCGGCCAGCAAGGCGCCGAGAACGGCCAGCTAACCATTATGTGCGGCGGAGAACAGGTAGATTACGACAAAGCCGCACCCATCATGGAGCACTACGCCCGCGCCCTCAATCTGATGGGCCCGACTGGCAGTGGCCAGAAAACCAAAATGGTGAACCAAATCGCCATCGCAGGCCTGATTCAAGGGCTATCCGAGGCCCTGCACTTCGCCGAGGAAGCAGACCTGGACATCCGGAAAGTCGTGGACGTGATTTCCAAAGGGGCCGCGCAATCCTGGCAGATGGAAAACCGCTCAGCCACCATGGCGGACGGTAAATTTGACTACGGCTTTGCCGTGGACTGGATGCGTAAAGATTTGGGGATATGCTTGCAGGAAGCCAACCGGAACGGCGCAACCTTGCCGGTCACCGCGCTGGTGGATCAGTTCTATGGGGATGTACAAAAGATGGGCGGAAACCGTTGGGATACTTCTTCACTGATTCAACGGCTTCGCAAGAAATAATCAGTATGCAATCGCAGTAAACCACTTCGGACACCTGCAGGAAGCGCCCTTCTCTCCGGCACTTCCTGCAAGCTTCAATGCGCTGGACTATTTTTTCTTGTCCCTCGGCACCCAACGGCCGTTCTCATACCAGGCAGACCAGCCCGTCGCTTTGCCGTCTTTCTCCGACATGACGTACTGCTCTTTGGTTTTCCGACTGTAGCGAATCACGGTCGGGTTACCTTCGGGATCTTTCTCCGGCGCATCCATCAGATAATCGTGCTTCGGATCAATCTCCTTGCGATGCGGCTTAATTTCCATGACCAAAGGTGGCCGGGTTTCCCGGTTTTTCGGGAATTTGCTCGCAGCCAGGAACAACCCCGAGGCACCATCACGCAGAACGTAGGTGTCGTCTACCTTTTGACACTTCAACTCCGGCATAGGCACCGGATCCATTTTGGGAGGCGCCGGCTCACCGCTCTTCAGCAGCTTACGGGTATTTTTGCAGTCGTCACTGGTGCAACCGAAGTACTTACCGAAACGGCCTGTCTTGAGCTGCATTTCAGAGCCGCACTTGTCACACTCAAGGGTCGGCCCGTCGTAGCCCTTGATCCGGAACGTGCCCTGCTCCACTTCATAGCCAGAGCAGTCTGGATTGTTGCCACACACATGCAACTTACGGGTTTCATCAACCAGATAGCTGTCCATGGCCGTGCCACACTTACCACAACGACGCTTCATTCGCAGAAGACGGGTCTCACCTTCGCCTTCCACATCTTCATCGGCACTGACCACCTCATCACCAGACACCAGATTGATGGTTGTCTTGCAACGCTCTTTCGGCGGTAACGCATAGCCTGAACAACCCAGAAAAACACCGGTACTCGCCACGCGAATCTGCATGTTTCGGGCACAACTGGGACACGGTATGTCCGTTTCAGTGGGCGTATTGGCGCGCATCCCACCTTCCGCCTGGCTTGCGCCGTCAAGCTGCTTGCGGAACTTCGCGTAAAAGTCGTTCAGCACCTTCTTCCAGTTCACATCGCCGCCTGCAATATGATCCAGCTCATCTTCGAGGCGCGCTGTAAAATCATAATCCATCAGATTCGGGAAGGACTCAGCCAAACGCTCGGTGACAATCTCGCCCATCTTCTCTGCGTAGAAACGGCGGTTCTGCAATCGCACATAACCACGATCCTGGATGGTCGAAATAATCGAAGCATAGGTAGATGGCCGACCAATGCCCTGCTTTTCCAACTCTTTTACCAGACTCGCTTCGGTATAACGCGGCGACGGCTTGGTGAAGTGTTGCGTAGGATCCAGCTTGCCCAAATCGAGCGCTTCATCCACCTTGATGTCCGGCAACGCCACATCTTCATCCTTTTTGGACGACTGGGGAGCAGCCTTCAGGAAACCTTCAAACTTAACGATGCGCCCACGAGTACGAAGCTCGTAATCGCCATTCGCCACTACAATAGAGGTACTCAGAAACTCTGCGTCAGCCATTTGGCACGCGATGAACTGGCGCCAAATCAAGTCGTAAAGCTTCTCAGCGTCTTTCTCCAGACCGGAAATATCCGATGGCCTACGAGTCACATCAGACGGACGAATAGCCTCGTGCGCTTCCTGAGCGCCCTCCTTGCTGCCGTATAGGCGCGGCGCGTCCGGCAAGTAACGGTCGCCAAACTGCTTTTGGACAAACTCCCGACAACTTTCAACCGCATCTTTGCTCAAGTTGGTGGAGTCGGTACGCATATAGGTGATATAGCCCGCTTCGTACAAACGCTGCGCTAACATCATGGTCTTCTTGACACTGAAGCCCATCCGGTTACTGGCCGCTTGCTGCAGCGTCGAGGTAATAAACGGAGCCGAGGGCTTTGAACGGGTCGGTTTATCCTCCCGCTTGGCAACCTTGAAGCTACCCTCGTTAAGGCGAGCCACATGCTCGTTACTCTGAGCCTCGTTAGTCGGGCGATAAGGCTTACCGGCGTAGCGAGTGACCTCAAAGCGCACTGGCTGTTTTGCTTCACTTGCTTTCAGATCGGCATGCAACTGCCAAAACTCTTCCGGAACAAACTTACGTATTTCCCGTTCGCGCTCGACAATCAGGCGCACCGCAACAGACTGTACGCGCCCCGCCGACAAACCACGGGCAATCTTGCTCCACAACAACGGCGAAACCATGTAGCCCACCACCCGGTCGAGGAAACGACGAGCTTGCTGCGCGTTTACGCGATCGGTATCAAGATTACCCGGATCTTCAAATGCTTCCTGAATGGCACGCTTGGTGATTTCGTTGAACACCACCCGACGGTACTTTTCGGGCTCGCCACCAATGGTTTCCTGGAGATGCCATGCTATGGCCTCCCCCTCTCTATCCAAATCCGTTGCGAGATAGATGTGGTCTGCATTTTTGGCCAAACGCTTTAATTCACTGACCACTTTCTCTTTGCCCGGCAGGACCTGGTATCGCGCACTCCAGTCGCGATCCGGATCGACACCCATGCGCGCAACCAGCTGTTCTCTGGCTTTACGCTTCTTGTGCTCGACCTTTTCCTCAGGACTCAACTTACGTGTCGCAGCCGCCTGTTTGGCCCGCTCTTTGGGGTCAGACTGACTGCCACTGCCACTGACAGGCAGGTCACGAATGTGGCCAACGCTCGACTTAACAATGAAGTCCGAGCCCAGATACTTGTTGATGGTCTTCGCTTTCGCTGGAGACTCGACAATAACGAGACTTTTACCCATATCGGAGATCTATATCCTTGGCGGCGAATCGGTTAATAACTGAACAAACCGCAAACTCGCATAAAAATCAGGCAACTGGAAACGTAAAGGTTGCCATTATGTATAGGCTCACTGTTTTACAGGGTCAAGAATGGCAAGACAACCCATTCTTTAACTTGAAACAGTCTTTTTCTGATTTTTTGGCACCAAACAAGAGCACCAGAAACAGGAAGGCCCGGCATAAGCCGGGCCTCCTGAGAAAGCGTTACTGATCTCGGTTACTCGATCAGAGACGCTCCCAGACCGTCGCAATGCCCTGACCCAAACCGATACACATGGTGGATACACCAAGCTTACCGCCTTTGGCCTGCATAACGTTCAGCAGGGTGGTAGAGATACGGGCACCGGAGCAGCCCAGCGGATGCCCAAGAGCAATCGCGCCGCCGTTCAGGTTAACCTTCTCTTCCATTACACCCAGAAGCTTCAGGTCTTTCAGCACTGGCAGAGACTGACCAGCAAACGCTTCGTTCAGCTCCCAGAAGTCGATATCTTCAACTTTCAGGCCTGCACGCTTCAGCGCTTTCTTGGTCGCCGGAACCGGGCCGTAACCCATGATCGCGGGATCACAGCCGGCTACTGCCATGCTGCGGATCTTGGCGATTGGCTTCAGGCCAAGGGCTTCAGCACGCTCTGCGGACATCAGTACCATGGCAGCGGCACCGTCAGTCAACTGTGAAGAAGTACCTGCAGTCACGGTACCGTTCTTCGGATCAAAAGCCGGCTTCAGCTGGCCCAGTGATTCCGCAGTGGTTTCCGGACGAATGGTTTCGTCTTCTTCGATCAGCTTCACAAAGCCGTTTTCATCATGACCCTGTACAGGAACGATTTCGTTCTTGAAGCGGCCTTCAACCGTGGCTTCGTGAGCCAAACGGTGAGAACGCGCACCAAATTCGTCCTGCTGCTCACGGGTAATACCGTGCATTTTAGCCAGCATTTCTGCAGTCAGGCCCATCATGTTGGACGCTTTCGCAGAGTACTTGGATGCAGCCGGGTTGTGGTCGAAGCCAGCAGTCATAGGTACGTGACCCATGTGCTCAACACCACCAACCATGAACACATCACCGTTACCGGTCATGATGGCCTGGGCCGCAGTGTGGATGGCGCTCATAGCGGAGCCACACAGACGGTTTACAGTTTGTGCTGCAGACTCGTGCGGGATACGGGTCAGCAGAGAAATCTGCCGAGCCACGTTAAAGCCCTGCTCTTTAGTCTGGTTTACACAGCCCCAGATTACATCTTCAACTTCTTTCGGGTCGAGCTTCGGGTTGCGCTCGAACAGTGCGTCGATCAGCGTAGCCGACAGGGTTTCCGCACGTACGTTACGGAAGCAACCGTTTTTGGCACGACCCATCGGAGTCCGTACGCAATCGACGACGACAACGTCTCTCGGATTAAGGCTCATTGATCTTTCTCCGTTCGGAAATCTCTTTCAGGGTTAGCCAAAGAATTTTTCGCCAGTCTTGGCCATTTCACGCAGCTTCTCGGTCGGGTGATACAAAGGACCCAGATCTGCAAACTTGTCTGCCAGTTCAACGAACTTGTCTACACCCATATCATCGATGTAGCGCAGCGCACCACCACGGAACGGCGGGAAGCCGATACCGAAGATGAGGCCCATATCTGCGTCGGCAGGATCTTCTACGATGCCATCTTCCAGGCAGCGTACAGTTTCCAGACACAGAGGGATCATCATACGGGCAATGATGTCTTCGTCGCTGAATTCGTTCTTGGCTTGTACTACTGGCTCAAGCAGCTTGTAGGTTTCTTCGTCTACAACTTTCTTCTGCTTGCCCTTGCGGTCCAGCTCGTACTTGTAGAAACCAACATCGTTCTTCTGACCGTAACGGTTGTTTTCAAACATTACGTCGATAGCCGTGGTTTCTGCGTGCTTCATACGATCCGGGAAGCCGTCGGCCATGACTTCACCAGCGTGCTTGCCGGTATCCATGCCAACAACGTCCAGCAGATACGCAGGACCCATCGGCCAGCCGAACTTTTCCATAACCTTGTCGACTTTCTGGAAGTCGGCGCCGTCACGGACCAGGCCTACAAAGCCACCAAAGTACGGGAACAGTACACGGTTAACCAGGAAGCCCGGGCAATCGTTAACAACGATCGGAGTCTTGCCCATGGCCTTGGCGTAAGCAACGGTGGTCGCGATCGCGCGGTCACTGGTCTTCTCGCCGCGGATAACCTCAACCAGCGGCATCATGTGTACCGGGTTGAAGAAGTGCATGCCACAGAAGTTTTCCGGACGCTTCAGGTTTTTAGCCAGAAGGTTGATGGAAATTGTGGAGGTGTTAGAGGTCAGGATAGCGTCTTCGCGAACCGCATCTTCGGTTTCACGCAGAACGGCATCTTTCACCTTCGGGTTCTCAACAACTGCTTCAACAACCAGGTCTACGTTCTTGAAATCGCCGTAGTTTAGGGTTGGAGTGATGCTGTTCAGAACGTCGGCCATCTTGCCAGCGTCCATACGACCTTTATCAACACGCTTGGACAGAAGCTTCTTGGCTTCTTTCAGGCCCAGCGCGATGCCGTCCTGGTTGATGTCCTTCATGATGATCGGCGTGCCTTTCAGTGCGGACTGGTAAGCAACACCACCACCCATGATACCGGCGCCCAATACAGCGGCCAGTTTCACATCAGAGGCTTCTTTTTCCCATGCGCTGGCTTTCTTCTTCAGCGCCTGGTCGTTCAGGAACAGACCTACCAGACAAGCGGCAACATTGGTCTTGGCCATTTTGGCGAAGCCTTTGGCTTCGACTTCAAGAGCCTTGTCGCGAGTCATGCCGGCATGCTTCTGCATGGTCTTGATCGCTTCAACTGGTGCCGGATAGTTCTTACCCGCTTTGCCAGCAACAAACGCTTTGGAGATCTCGAACGCCATCATGCTTTCCATAGCGTTCAGCTTGATCTTGCCCTTTTTCTCTTCACGGCGCGCCTGATTATCCAGCTTACCTTCGTTGCACTGATTGATAATGGCAACAGCAGCGGCAACCAGTTGGTCTGGAGCAACTACGGCATCAACAGCGCCAACTTTCAGAGCGGCATCAGCACGATTCTCAGTACCACCGGCAATCCACTCAACCGCGTTATCAACGCCGACAAGACGCGACAAACGTACGGTGCCACCAAAGCCCGGGAAAATACCCAGCTTGGTTTCTGGTAGTCCTACCTTGGCTTTAGGTGCCATTACACGGTAGTCCGTAGCCAGACACATTTCGAAACCACCACCCAGAGCGATACCATTGATGGCGGTAACGGTCGGGAACGGCAGGTCTTCGATGGCGTTGAATACTTCGTTCGCCTTCAAGTTGTTGGCGACAAGCTCTTCCTCTGAACCCGCAAACAGCTCGGTAAATTCGGTGATGTCTGCACCGACGATGAAGCTGTCTTTAGAGCTGGTTACAACCAGACCCTTCAGGTTCTTCTGGGATTTGAGTGCTTCAGCTGCGGCGCCTAGCTCTTCGATAGTGAGACGGTTGAACTTATTGACTGACTCGCCTTGCAAGTCAAAGTCCAACTGAGCGATCCCACCGTCGATCTCTTTAACCGTGATGGCTTTACCTTCGTAAATCATCAACTGATCTCCAGTCTGTGTTTGGAACTGCTGACAACCAGCGAACGCGATGCGCTACACCGGCCGTTTGTGCAGCGAGATTTCGGTCACTGCCCGATCTTTCCGATCCAAAATTCATACAGTTGTTTGAATCGTGAGGGCACACGATGAAAAAAAATGGAGCGTTTGTCAATTTGTTTCTTTCAGAGGCGCCGCGAAACTCAGCGAGAACTTGAGCGGAACTAGCTCACGGAACCCTCCGTAACCGCCGGAAACTACTTGATAAGCCGACTCAGTTACTTTAACTTCGCTGAACGATGATAGTCCACAATAATAAAACCGCATTACGGAGACTCTTCCGATGACCGGCAGTCGCACGCGCTTTACCTCACTCCTCTCGGCAATTGTGTTGTTTTCACTGGTCGCTTTTGGCGCCCGGGCCCAAGAAACAGGCGGCGAGTTTTTGGCCGATCTACACGACTTCCGCGTCAACAACTACCTCGCCGTGGATGCCTTTTATAACTTCAGCGCAACGGGCGACACGGAAACCCTGAACCGGATTGTCGTAGCCATCAATAAAGCGAATGACGCCATGAATTCGGTAATTGCCAGCACCAGTGGCGTGCTTTCGCCAGACCAGATCGAGGGCCTCAATCAGTCGTTCGACAAGTTCAAGGACCTCATGCGCAGCAACATCAATGAGGTTCGTGATCGAGGCTACCCCGATCTTCGCTTGATGGCTGATATGGCTGACAAAGCTCTTACAATGAACGTAACAGCCACCGAGCTGTACGGTATCGCCCAAGAGAATAGCGGCGCGAAAGCCGACGACCGGATCGAATCTGCCAGGTCTGCATCGGTGCTCATGGCTCAGATGATGGCTCGTTACGCAGCGCGCACCCATTCATCGGTATCACAAACGTTCCAGGGCGCTACCACCGAAGTCCCCCTGGATGAGCAAGCCAAAACATTCGATACCTACCTGGAAAACGTAAGCGCAGGCTCACCCACTGGCGAACTCAAGGCGATTCTGAGCGACATTTCGTCAAAGTGGCAATTTATTCGAAGCTCATACGTCAACTACAACGACAACAACGTGTCGTTCATCATCGACCGCTACTCCAAAGGCATTATTAAGGGTTTGGCGTCCGCCATTGAACTGATGAACAACAACAGCTAGACCATCTGCCGTCAGGGCAGAAGCGTCTTTCTGCCCTCACTCCCCCTTCCCTTTCATCCGCTACCGAACGGTACTATGCTTGGTTTATGCGTTATAAATCACATAGGAGTGAAAGCATGCCGACGTACAAACGAATGCTGGTGGCAATTGATTTAACGGAAGAGGCCCCGCAAGTTTTGGACAAAGCGAAAGCGATCTGTGAAGCCCATGGCGCCAAGCTAATTCTTGCACACGTCGTGGAGCCGGTTGGTTATGCTTATGGCGGTGACATCCCCATGGACCTTTCGGAATTGCAGGACCAACTGGACAAAGCGGCCAAAGAACAACTCGGGAAGTACGGGGAGCAGTACGGTATCAGCAAAGACGATCAGATTGTGACCGTAGGCCGGCCTGAGTCTGAGATCCACCGCTTGGTAGACGAACACGATATTGATCTGACTATTGTGGGCAGCCATGGCCGGAAAGGCTTTCAGCTTCTGCTAGGTTCCACGGCGAACGGGGTATTGCACGGAACCGAGTGCGATGTCCTGGCCATCAGAATTCACTGAGCCGAAATAAACGGGGGCATTTTCGTGCCCCCTTTTGGTCCCTATTGGCTAGCCTGCTCTTCCAGCTCCATCCAACGTTCGATGACGCCCTCGAGTTGCGCTTCAGCTTCGCTCAAGGCTTCCAAGGTGGCAGCCACCTCTTCAGGCGATTTGGCATAGAAATCTGAAGCAGAAACCTCACCCTGCAAAGCCGCCACTCGAGTTTCGAGCGCCTCAATTTTGCCCGGTAACTGCTCGAGCTCAAGCTTGAGTTTGTAACTGAGCTTGACCGGCTTGGGCTTTGAAGAGCGCGCTGCAGCCTCATCAGATTTCGTGCTCCCAGCCTCACCGGCTTCCTTGCCTCGCTTATCCTGCTTATCAGGCCGGCTCCCCGAGGCCTCCGATGGGAAGGTTCCGCCTTGGCGGCGCCAGTCACTGTATCCACCAACATACTCCCGCGCCGACCCCGTGCCATCCAGGAAGATCACATCCGTTACGACGTTATCGAGAAACTCACGGTCGTGACTAATGACCAGTACCGTACCCTTGAACTCGGATACCTGCTCTTCCAGCAGCTCGAGCGTTTCTACGTCCAGATCGTTGGTCGGCTCATCCAACACCAGTATATTTGCAGGCTTGCTGAACAACTTCGCCAACAACAGTCTCGCCCTTTCGCCCCCGGAAAACACACTGACCGGCGAGCGTGCACGCTCGGGGGTAAACAGAAACTCCTGCAAGTAGCCGAGCACGTGCTTACTTTGGCCATTGATCTCGATGAATTCACGCCCTTCCGAGAGATTGTCTAGCGCGTTCTTCTCGAGATCCAACTCACCACGCAGCTGATCAAAGTACGCAACTTTCAGATTGGTACCCAACCGTATACTGCCGGAGCTGGGCTCCAGCTCGCCCAAGAGCAATCGCACCAGCGTTGTTTTACCGGTGCCATTTTCGCCCACCAGACCAATTTTATCACCACGAAGAACCGTGAGATCCAAATCCCGAATGATCGGCGACTGCTGAGGATAAGCAAAATCCGCATGACTGGCTTCCGCGACCAATTTTCCGGAGCGCGCTGCTTCTTCCACTGCAAAGCTGGCAGTCCCTCCACGAACGCGCCTCTGCCGATGCTCTTCGCGCATCGCCTTCAAATGCCGAACCCGCCCCATGTTCCGGGTTCGCCGCGCCTTGATACCTTGGCGGATCCACGCCTCTTCCTGTTTCAGTCGCTTGTCGAACAAGGCATTCTGTCGCTCTTCTTCTTCCAGCGCCTTTTCCTTGAGCTCAAGGTATTTATCGTAAGTTGCGGAAAAACTGACCAACTGACCACGATCCAACTCAACGACACGCGTCGCCATGCGCCGGATAAACGCCCTATCGTGACTCACAAACAGCATCGCGCCGCGGAACTGGCCTAACGCATCCTCAAGCCAGGCAATGGCCGGAACATCCAAATGGTTCGTTGGCTCATCCAACAACAAAACATCCGGCTCAGCCACCAGAGCTTTAGCCAGCAACACACGCCGCTGCCAGCCACCCGACAGAGTATTCAGCGGCCGGTCCGGCTCTACACCGTATTGCGCCAGAATAGTGGTAACTTTTTGATCAAGGCGCCAGCCATCCAGTGCCTCCAAACGCTCCTGAACAACCATCATTTTATTCAGACTGTCTTCGTCGGCCTGCTGGGAAAGGTGATGAAACTGAGCCAGCAACTCGCCTGTTTCGGGGAAGGCTGACGCTACCACCTCATAGGCCGTTCGCGAATCTTCTGACGGCAGGTTCTGAGGCAACACCGACAACACAGCGCCCTCTTCCAATCGAACCACGCCGCTCTCTGGTACGACATCACCTTTAACAATTTTGAGCAGCGTCGATTTACCCTCGCCGTTCCGACCAAGCAAACAGACTCGCTCGCCCGGCTCAACAACCAAAGACGCTCCATCTAACAGCGGATGCATTCCAAACGACAGGGAGATTTTATCCAAGGTTAACAAAGGCACTGTAACTAACACTCCTGCTCAAAAATAGAAACGGAATCCCCAACTGAAACTCTGCCACATCCATCGTGCACAGCATTTTGGCCGAAGATCACGCCGTCCCCGGTTTTTCGGTAGCCCGACAGAGTCTTGAGCGGTTCCGTATCAGGATCTTTCTTTCCGGTATCAGGATCAACGGTCGTCAACACACACCGAGAGCACGGCTTAACCACGCGAAAGTTAACACCGCCAACGGTGAGTGCACGCCAGGCATCTTCAGCCCAAGGGCCTGCGCCGGAGATCACAATATTTGGACGAAACCGACGAATATCGACTGCTGTCGGAAGCCGACCATTCAACTCTTCCAGCGATGCGGCATTGGCTATAAGAAAAGGGAAGCCATCCGCAAACCCGACTCGACGAACATCCGAAACCCGCTCCGGATCCACTCTGCGAAACGTTGAATCCGGCATATATACTAGCCGCAATGGCTCACCACAAAAGCCACTCAGCGCTTCATTTACAGCTTGTTGCGCTTCACTGGCAAGAACCTGATCGCGCCACACCGTTACTTCCTGCTGCTGAGATGTGGGCTTCAAAGCGAATTCACCTTGCCCCGGAATACCAATGCTCACCACTCCGTCATGCAGGCTGACCTCAATCAATGCCAAGCGGGGCAATCGCCTCTGGGTGACAAACTTCCCAAGCCCATCAACGATCATCCAACGGCGATCTCCGGAAGGACCAAAATCATCCAGCTCCAGATATGGCACGGAGATACCGGAAAGGGATTTTACCGGGTAGATAAAGAGAGACAGCACGTTCATAGAAAAGACCTGGGACACGCGGTTACGAAAACGAGACGACAGAGTATAACCGACGCGGATAGCTAAAACAGAAAGGAGACAAATTGCCAAGCATGAATAGCAAAAAACCCGACACAAAGGTCGGGTTTTTCTAAATTCTGGAGCGGGAAACGAGATTCGAACTCGCGACCCCAACCTTGGCAAGGTTGTGCTCTACCAACTGAGCTATTCCCGCTTTTCAGTTGCGAGGCATTGCCTCTCAACGGCTGCGTATTCTACTGATCCCGGCCCGGTCGTCAACCGTTTTTAATAACTTTTTTTCAAAAAAACAGATTGCTCAAATATCAACCTGCCATGGTCCGCAGCAATGCCTACATTCCAGCAAAGCTGGCAGCCCCACCGCTCAGCTATTGCCCATATCGGGAACCGCTGCGCAAATAGGCTTCTTCCTCCTCTGTGGAAACCCGCCCAAGCGCCCGGTTACGGTGCGGGAACCGGCCATAGTTCAGGATAACCTGCCGATGGTCTTCTGCAGACTGCACAAAACTTTCGAGAAATTCACCAAGCAGGCCAGACTCCGTAGCCGCCAATTGCCGATAGCACTGTACCGACAATTCCTGATCATCCCGCTTTTCGGAGTGCTGCAGTGGCATGTACATAAACGCACGCATAACCGATGGCAAGGCGACATCAAAGCCTCGTCGCATGGCTGCCTTACAACGTTCTCTGGCAAACCGGTCGTGCTCAAAGGCAAGCGAGGTGCCCCGGTAGATGTTTCGGGTGAACTGATCCAGCAAAATGATCTCCGCCAACGCTCCGCCAGCCTGAGCTCTCCAATTCTCCAGCCCCTGCTCTGACGCGAACACAACCAGAGACATAAAACGCCGTCTTATTTCCTGATCAAAAGCGCGGTCGGACCGGAACCAGCGATTCCGATGAAATGTATCCGGTAATCCCTGCTCATCTAATTCGCCAAACCAGAAGTCCAAAAGCTCTTTCCAATCGAACATTACTCAACTCCCTGATACATTAACCATAGACTGATAAACCGTTCCGGAGATGCTATGACCAGTACGCACCATATCATTTTGCTCGCCCACGGCAGCAGCGACAGACGCTGGTGCGAAACCTTCGAGAAACTCGCCGAACCCACACTAAATTCCATAGAAAACTCTACCATTGCCTATATGGAGCTCGCCGAGCCTTCGATGGATACGGTTGTTACGCAGGCGAAATCGCAGGGCGCCAGCCAGTTTACCGTGGTCCCCCTGTTTCTTGCCGCCGGCCGGCATTTACGCAAGGACGTACCGGCAATGCTCAAGGCGATCTCTGAAGAGCACGCGGTGACGATGCGGTTGGCGGACCCGATTGGCTATAACCCTCAACTCGGGCTAGCAATAAGAGATGTCGTGCAGGAAGAACTGGCGAAACCGGCAGAATAGAAACACCGACGGTTAACAGATAATCGGGAGATCGGCATGTCCAAGAAAATTTTGATCACCGGAGGTACGGGCTTCATCGGTCGGGTGTTATGCAAACACCTACTAAAGGCCGGGCATACACTCACGGTACTGAGCCGGCAAAAACCAGCGACGGTGAAAGCCATCTGCGGCAAAGTCGAGCCAGTCGCTGACCTTAATCTGTTAAAAGCTCACCCAGGCTTCGATGCCGTCTTTAATCTTGCCGGGGAAGGCATTGCAGACAAACGCTGGTCACCGGAACGAAAAGCCAGCCTGCTGGATAGCCGAGTCGCACTGACCCTCGCACTGGTGAGCGTGATCAGATCCTGGGAAAAATTACCCGAGGTT
Source organism: Marinobacter sp. MDS2 (assembly GCF_030718085.1). NCBI lineage: Bacteria > Pseudomonadati > Pseudomonadota > Gammaproteobacteria > Pseudomonadales > Marinobacteraceae > Marinobacter > Marinobacter sp. MDS2. The sequence continues at coordinate 217,427 of NZ_JAVAJF010000003.1, read as the reverse complement.
TTGGTTTCAGGCTCAGCGGTTGGCTTCTATGGCGACCAACAGGATCACCTTGTTACTGAAGACACCCCACCGAATCCAGAATTCACTCATCAACTCTGTTCGGAATGGGAAGACGCGGCGCTTTCCCTGCAAGCGGATGGAGTAAGGGTATGTCTTTCGCGCACAGGGCTCGTTGTCGGCAAAGGCGGGGGCTTCCTTGACCGCATGATCCTGCCCTTCAAGTTAGGCCTGGGCGGCAAGTTAGGCAGCGGACATCAATATATGCCCTGGGTGCATCGTGAGGATGTTGTCGCTGGCCTGATCTGGATGCTTGAGAACCAACTGAGCCATGGTCCATATAACATGGTTAGCCCAAACCCGGTCACCAACGAGGAATTTACGCGCACACTTGCACGCGTGTTAAAGCGGCCCGCAATCCTCCCGGCACCGGCGCCCATTCTAAAACTGGCTCTGGGCGAAATGGCAGGATTGCTTCTTACCGGACAGAAGGCAGTACCAGCGCGCCTGCAGTCGGACGGATTCGAGTTTAGCCACCCCGATTTAAAGGCGGCCTTAAACGCCAGCGTAAAAAAATAAAACTTTTTGAAAATAATCGTTGACAGCCCCGCGGTCGATACTTAATATACGCGCCATCTCGACGAGGCAAGTCAAGAAAACGTTGCGTCCCCTTCGTCTAGTGGCCTAGGACTCCGCCCTTTCACGGCGGCAACAGGGGTTCGAACCCCCTAGGGGACGCCAATTTTTTTCTTCCTACGACAAGCCCATTTGGCTTCGGCCTATCCCGCTTTTCGCTTTCTTATCGTGTCGCTCCTGGTCTTTGACGATAAAGACAGCAACACCGACAAAAAAGCTGATCATCAGCAATACAGTTGCAATTCCTGCAAACACGACCACATCCATAAACATAAACACCTCCAACAACGCTTTAGCTGTTTCAAATTGAATAAGCTCAGCTTACGCGCTGCACGGAATTGAGTATTGATCTGCATCAAATACGGGTCGCTGCCAGAGCTGCCCACCGAAGCTGAGAAGTGCACCTCCTTTTGCTATTACCAAGACGCAAATCCTAAGCATTTGAAAAAGACTGCTGCTATAGTCAGTTTTTAACAACTTGTTTACATGCTCAAATTAGGGATTGCCAGGGATATGGCGGCTCATCTCGGAACCACATGCGGTGACCAAACTAAAAACATGCCCGATATCTCCAGTCGATTAAGACGATTTCGACGCACCTCTCCCCTTTCATTCCGGCTGCTTAGCTGGATACTCATCTTTAGCTCGGCTCTGACACTGCTGGCATCCGGTATCCAGATATACTTTGATTACCGACAAGACCTGAACGATATCGAAGACAGAATGGATGTCATTGAGTCTGGTTACGCATCCAGCCTCACCCGAAGCTTGTGGGCACTGGATCAAAAGCTTTTGCAAACCCAGATGGAAGGCATTCTGAGCCTGCCAGACATATCCCATCTGCGTCTGCGCATCGAACCCGATTCAGAATTGGTCATGGGACATCTCAACAACGGCTCGAAAACGCTCAGCCACAGTTTCGATCTTAACCATCAGGAAGGGGAGCTCTTCAGACTCGGGCGCCTGACCATCACGGCCAGCCTTGATCGCGTGTACGCAGACCTGAAAACAAAGATTGGCGTTACCCTGATTACCCAATTCCTGACTATTTTTGTGGTCTCAATCGTTATCCTGTCCATTTTCCGGCATTTGGTTACCCGTCATTTAACTGCGATGGCCGAGTACACCCGCGATCTATCACTCGATGACCTCAGTCGTCCCTTGCAATTGGACCGCCCGGAGCCCGTAAATCATTTCAAAGATGAGCTTGGCATGGTGACCGATGCCATCAACCAGATGCGAGAGCGACTGAATGAAGACATCGCGCGCCGTGAACACGATGCCGCGGAAATTCTGAAGTTCTCCGAAGCGATAGACCAAAGCCCTTCGTCCGTTCTGATTTGTGATAAAGACTGGCAGATTGAGTACGCGAACCGAAAGTTCCTGCAACTTACCGGACACCGCTCCAAAGACATAAAGAACCAACATCCATCCAGCCTCATCAGCCAAAGTGTGGATGAACGTGAAGCCCAACAACTTTGGCAATCGATACGCCTCCAGGTTCAGCGAGTAGGCGTTTGGCAAGGCGAGGTCAATAGCACTCGATCTAATGGCGAACGTTACTGGGAGCAGCTGGTGATCACACCGATCAAAGGTGCCAATGGCCAAACCACGGGCTACCTCATACTCGGGGAAGACATCAGCATCCGAAAACGCTATGAACAGCAACTGCTCAGGCAAGCGAATTACGATATCCTCACCGGTCTGCCGAACAGAATGCTTGCCCTGGACCGCTTGAAGCTCGCCATTGCACAAGCGCGCCGGGACACAACACAAGTTGGCGTCATGTTTCTCGACCTCGACAATTTCAAGCACATCAACGACACGCTCGGCCATGACGCAGGCGACACCCTGCTGGTGGAGGCAGCCCGAAGAGTATCCAGCTGCCTTCGAGGTACAAGCACGGTTGCAAGGCTGGGCGGTGATGAGTTTCTGGTTATACTCCCCGGCCTGACTGAGCAGAACGATGCCCTGCAGGTTGCTCAGCGTATTTTGCTCACCTTCTCCGCCCCTTTCATGCTTCATGCACAAGAAGTCTTCGTGACAACCAGCATCGGCATCGCCATTTTCCCCAATGATGCCGACACCAGTGGAACACTGCTCCAACACGCCGATGCCGCTATGTATGAAGCCAAGCACCAAGGCAAAAGCTCTTACGCGCTCTTCACTCCGGAAATGACCGAGGTATCCCACGAACGCCTTCACATGGAGTCTCACATGCGAAAGGCGTTAGAGCTGAATGAGTTCCAGTTGGTATTCCAGCCCATTGTCGAGACATCGTCAGGCAAACTGGTCGCCGCCGAAGCGCTGTTGCGATGGAACAATCCTTCGCTCGGCACTGTGATGCCGGATCGTTTCATCCCATTGGCGGAAGAAACAGGGCTTATTATTCCCATCGGTGAGTGGGTGATTCGTGAAGCCTGCAAGGCGGCCCAGTGCTGGCAAGCGTTGACCGGTTACGACATCGGGATTGCCGTGAACGTTTCACCCAGACAGTTCCGGGACCCCGGCTTTACGGATGTGGTACACAAGGCACTGGCTGACAGCCACCTCAAACCCGAGTTGCTCGAACTGGAAATTACCGAACGACTGATTCTGGATAACACCATCGAGACAGCCGACATTCTCCGACAACTTGATGTCGCCGGCATTCGTCTGTCAGTTGATGATTTCGGAACCGGTTACTCGGCGTTGAGCTACCTCAAGACGTATCCCTTCGATACGCTTAAGATTGACAAGTCGTTCGTTCAGGATGTTCTTACCGATACCGACGACCTCGCACTGGTCCGGGCCATCATTAACATGGCCCACAGCTTAGGCTTAAGAGTCATTGCTGAAGGCGTCGAAGACGAAGCACAAACACACTTCCTGAAATCAGAAGATTGTGATTATTCCCAAGGCTACTTTTACAGTCGCCCCCTGCCTGAGCAGGACTTTATCCACTGGCTCGAGAACAATCACCGAGCACATATATAAGCACCAAAACGGCCTTACCCATGGACGAATCAATACTGGTTGTAAACAGCGGCAGCTCCTCTGTGAAGCTCGCACTCTTCGACAAACACCATCAGAAGAAAGCATCAGCGCTGGCCGAAAGGCTAAACCAAGCAGACGCAATTGCTCGCATAAACGGCAGCAATGAGCCGGTTGAACTGCCCGCGCACGCGAATCATCAAAACGCACTCCAAGTGCTGATCGAAACCTTCAGCCAGAAAGAACTGCTCCAAGGTCAGCCGATCGCCATCGGTCATCGCGTTGTTCACGGCGGCGAAACGTTCCGTGAATCCGCGTTGATTGACGCGGGCACCATACAAGCCATCAAAAAGGTTTCGGGTCTTGCCCCACTCCACAACCCAGTGAACCTGGTGGGCATGGATGCCATGCAAGCGTTGTTTCCATCGGTGCCTCAGGTCGCGGTTTTTGACACCGCTTATCATCAAACCCTGCCCGAAAAAGCCTATCGATATGCATTGCCTAAGCACTGCTACGAAGATTGGGGCGTGCGCCGCTACGGTTTTCACGGCACCAGTCATCACTTTATGGTTCAGGAAGCAGCCCGGCTACTGGGAAAGCCTATCGAGAGCACATCGATTATTTCCGCCCACTTGGGGAACGGCTGCAGCATCACCGCCATACAAGACGGTAAAAGCGTCGATACCAGCATGGGTCTAACCCCTCTGGAAGGGCTTGTGATGGGCACGCGCAGCGGTGACGTTGATCCGGGATTGTTCGATTATCTGTCTGGCCGCGGGGTAAGCGCCAGCGAAGTTCACACTATGCTCAACAACGACAGCGGGCTATTGGGCCTATCCGGTCATACCAACGACATGCGCACTCTGTGCGAACTTGCCGAACACGGTGACGAACCCGCGCGATTAGCGATAGATGTATTCTGTTTCAGATTGGCCCGGTATATCGGTGCGATGACTGCGTCCCTCACCCATCTGGATGCCGTAGTCTTCACCGGTGGTATTGGTGAGAACAGCGCACAGGTAAGGCAGGAAACCATCAAACACCTGTCGCTGCTCGGTCTGGCGATCGATCCTGAGCGGAATCAACAGCACGGTAAAAACACCGATCATCGCGTGAGCCATCCCGATTCGCGATTTCCGATTCTCACTATCCCGACCAATGAAGAACTGGTGATCGCCCAAGAGGCCAGCCGACTGGCTGGCATCTGACAACACACGACCGTAATTTGGATACATCATGGCAAAAAGTCTTTTTATTGCGCCAACCTCAATGAACTCAGGGTTGACCTCGGTGTGCCTCGGGCTGCTTAGAGCTTTGGAACAAGAAGGCGTTAGCGTTGGCTTTTACAAGCCCTTTACTCAATCTGTCCACCAGGGCGAGGCCATACACAACGGCGGAAAAAACTCCTCCGTCGCGTTTGTAAGAGCCCACGGCGAACAACAGGTGCCGGACCCTATCCCGTTAAAAGAAGCGCAACAGCTACTGAACCGAGGTAAAGCAGACCTGCTACTGGAGAACGTGGTTGGTGAGTACCAGAAAGTCGCCAAAGACGTCGATGTCGTTATCATCGAAGGGCTCGTGCCAGACAGTGGCGAGACCTACATTGCCCGATTAAACGTAGAGGTAGCACGCAACCTCGGTTCCGAAGTGGTTCTGGTGAGCGCTCCCAAAGACTGCTCAGCCAAGGAGCTCGATGAAGAGCTCGACTTCTCGGCACGGTTATTCGCAGCACCGTCTGACCCCGAAGTGATTGCCGTCATCCTCAATAAAGTGGGCGAGCCGCGCCAATCCCGCCCGGACTTGTCGTTGCATTCGAAGGCTCAAACACCCGAGACCGATTTCCGAACTTCCTGCAACGTCTTTTCATCCAAGCGTTTCCACCTGCTTGGCCAAATCCCGTGGGATCCCCAACTCCTTGCACCGCGCGTATCAGACGTGGCCCGCGAGCTCGGTATAAAGGTATTGCACGAAGGCCAGATGCATCAGCGCCGGGTGCAAAAAGTGTCCGTGTGCGCGCGCACCATTCGCAACATGACAGACATATTGAAGCCCGGCACCCTGCTGGTCACACCGGGCGATCGCGACGATATCATCGTGACCACGGCCGTTGCCGCCCTGAATGGCGTGCCACTTGCCGGCTTGGTGCTAACCGGTGGCTTAATGCCTGATGACAACATTATCGAGCTATGCCGGCGCGCACTCGATACCGGGCTCCCGATCCTGGGCTCGGATAACAACACCTATGAATCTGCAAACAGGCTGGCCGGCCTTTCCCCATCGGTACCTATCGATGACACGGAACGGGTTGAGCAGACTATGGAAGCCATCGCGAAAAACATCGACACCGCCTGGCTTGAAGAGCACCTGAAAGTGGCCCGACAACGTCGGCTGTCGCCTCCAGCCTTCCGTTACCAACTGTCCGAGCGCTCTCGTGCCGCAGATAAACGCATCGTTTTGCCGGAAGGTAGTGAGCCCCGAACCGTCCAGGCAGCCATTGTCTGCCACGAAAGACGCCTTGCTCGCTGCGCGTTGATCGCTGCGCCTCACGAAGTGCAGTCGGTTGCGGATTCTCTGGGTATTCAAATCCCGGACGATATGGAGATTATCGATCCTCAGGCCGTTCGAGAACGCTACATTGAACCTATGGTCGAGCTTCGCAAACACAAGGGACTCACCACGGATCAAGCCGAAGCGCTCCTCGAAGACAACGTGGTTCTCGGCACTATGATGGTGGCCATGGACGAAGCCGACGGACTGGTTTCGGGCGCCATACACACCACGGCCAACACCGTCCGCCCTGCTCTGCAGCTGATCAAGACGCACGATAACGCCAAGGTGGTTTCGTCTGTATTTTTCATGCTGCTGCCGCAACAGGTGCTGGTATACGGCGACTGCGCCATTAACCCTGACCCGAACGCTGAGGAGCTGGCAGACATCGCCATACAGAGCGCCGAGTCGGCAGAAGCTTTCGGGATTGAGCCGGTTGTCGCTATGATCAGTTACAGCACAGGAGAGTCCGGAACCGGACAAGATGTAGAGAAAGTGCGGGAGGCCACACGTATTGCCCGTGAACGCCGGCCAGACCTGCTGATCGACGGCCCTCTTCAGTACGACGCAGCGGTAATCGAGAGCGTGGGCAAATCAAAGGCTCCCGACAGCAAAGTGGCGGGCAAGGCGACTGTATTCGTCTTTCCTGACCTCAACACCGGCAACACAACCTACAAGGCCGTTCAGCGAAGCGCTAACGTGGTCAGTGTAGGCCCGATGTTGCAGGGTTTGAGAAAACCGGTGAACGACCTCTCGCGAGGCGCCCTGGTAGAAGACATTGTCTTCACCATCGCCCTGACAAGTGTTCAGGCGAAACAAGTTGAAGATGCGGGAGCGGCCTGAGCCGCTCGTTGATCAAGCAAAACCCGGCAGATCAGCGTTTGGTGCTTTTCTGCCGGACTCTCTTCACGATACGACCTTTCTTCATATCGTTATCTTTCTTGACTCGCTGCCTCGGCGTAAGGCGATCCACTTTGTTTGCAAAGGGGTTTTCACCGCCACGGAACTCGAAGCGAATGGGTGAGCCAACCACTTTCAACACCTTGCGGAAGGTATTTTCCAGGTAACGCTTATAGGCACCCGGCAAGGAACCAACCTGGTTTCCGTGCACCACAATAACCGGCGGGTTGGACCCACCCTGGTGAGCGTACCGAAGCTTAATGCGTCGGCCATGAACCATGGGCGGCTGGTGCTGGGCAATCGCGTCTTCGAGAATGGCTGTCAGGCGATTCGTTGGCCACTTGGCCATGGATGATTCGTAGCTAGCCTGAACAGACTCGTACATGGTGCCGACACCGGTACCGTGCAATGCAGAAATATAGTACTTGTCTGCGTAATCGAGGAAGTCCAGACGGCGCGCTACCTGCTCTTTGACCTTGGCCCGGTCTTCCGAATCCATGCCATCCCACTTGTTGATCGCAATGACAAGCGAACGGCCAGCATCCAGCACAAAACCGATCAGGTGCAAATCCTGATCGACCAACCCTTCCCGCGCGTCGATCACCAGAATGACTACATGGGCATCATCAATGGCTTGCAACGTTTTGATGATGGAAAACTTCTCAACGACTTCTTTCACGTTCTTACGACGGCGAACACCCGCGGTATCAATCAGGGTGTACTCGTGACCGTGCCGCTCGTACGGGATATAAATGCTGTCACGCGTTGTGCCGGGCATGTCATAAACCACAACCCGTTCTTCTCCGAGCATGCGGTTAACCAGCGTGGACTTGCCCACGTTCGGGCGCCCCACCACGCCGATACGAATCCCCGGATAACGATCCGCACGGTCTTGCTCCGAAGGCTCTTCAGGCTCCGGAAGCAAATGTTCAAGCAAGGACCGGACACCTCGGTTATGGGCAGCTGCAATCATGAAAACCGATTGAAAACCCAACTTGTAGAAGTCAGCTGCTGCCACGTCGGGATCTTGCCCATCGGTTTTATTAACCACCAAATGGGCTTGTTTGTCGGAGCGGCGCAGGTGGTCGGCAATGACCTCATCGCCGGCGGTCAGACCGGCTCGGCCGTCCACCAAAAACAATACGATATCCGCCTCGTCCACGGCCTGAAGGGACTGCTGAGCCATTTCCGAGTCCAAACCGGCCTCTTGGCCTGTGAGCCCACCAGTATCAATAACAATAAACTTTCGATCCTCGTAGAAACCTTCGCCGTACTTCCGATCGCGAGTCAGGCCCGGAAAATCCGCAACCAACGCATCCCGAGTCCGGGTCATTTGGTTAAACAAGGTGGACTTGCCTACGTTTGGGCGTCCTACAAGGGCAATTACTGGGGTCATAATTATCTGCTATACAAAGAAACAAAAACCCGGCCTGAGCCGGGTCATTTCAGCGGGGCTTCAGTCTTCTTGCTCAAGCTTGAGAACCGACATTTTGCCACCGTTACCATAAACCAACAGGTTACCATTACTCAGTACCTGGACAGGTACGCGGATACCGTCACTGTCATACTTCGTTTGGCCAACCAGGCGACCATCGCTCATCTGCAAGACATGCAGATAACCTTCATAGTCTCCGACAACCAGATGTTCACCGGTCACGGCTGGACGCGTCACCTGGCGCCATGCCAAATCACTTTGCACCCAAAGCTCTCGGCGGTCATTACCCCGCAATGCCACAATGTCTCCGTTTGCCACTGCAAGGAAGATATTACCGTTACCTATGGCCGGTGAATAGAAGCTGGATGCTGTGCGGCTCCAGATCTCCTGCCCTGATCGGATGTCGATCAACGCCAGTTTTCCCTGGTAACCGACTACCATAATAGCGGAATCCAGCACCAGTGGCTGGCCGCCAATATCAACCAACCGCTCCAACTCTGTGCGCCCTTGGGCCTGGCCCACCTGATACTGCCACACTGGTTGGCCATTCTCTGCCGTCAAGGCTATCACTCGCCCATTGGCGAACGACGCGATTACAATATCAGCCCCTACCAGAGGTGCTGCAGCTGTGCGCATGGTCAGCACCGGCACTTGCGCCTCATACTGCCAGAGCTGCTCGCCCTTCGCGGTATCGAAACTGATCACTCGCCCATCCGTGGTTTGAACAACCACCAAAGAACCATTGGATTGGGGCGCTGCCAGCACCTCTGTCGGCAAATCGACACGCCAGTTTTCACTGCCGTTTTCACTAGACAACGCAATCAATTCTGCGTCGCGGGTGACTAAGTAAAGCTGTCGCCCGTCGGCACCGGGGCCCGCAAAAACCCGTTCATCGAGCTCTTTCTCCCAAACGACTTTTCCGTCTTCGGCGGCGACAGTAACCACGTGGCCATCCGCAGAAGCCGCGTAGATCACATCTCCCGCATAAAGCGGAGCCAACTGCAGAAACTCGCCGTCGTGCCCGTCGCCAACGGACATTTTCCAAACCCGCTCAAATTCAACAGAGGTTTCAATTTCCGGCACTGGCGCCGGCTGCTCAAACGTGTCGTTGGAACTGCACCCAGCCAGCAACACGGCCAAGGCCGCGCACAATGAAATCAGTCCGAACGGTTTGTTGCGCCCCAAAGGCATCAAGCGCCCTCCCCGACACCAAGGTCAGACAGTTTGAGTTCCAGCAGATCTCCACCACGAGACGGGCCTTGCTCTCTAGCCGTAAGATAAGCTTCTCGAGCTCCTTCCATATCGCCTTTGGCGAGAAGGATGTCGCCTCTCAGCTCGGAAAAAACTGCTGAGAAGGTTTTCGCGTCACTCGCACCATCCAGGGTTTCCAAAGCTCCGTCGTGCTGGCCAGCAGCAAACTGAGCTTGCGCCAGGCGATGACGAATCACCAGCGACAATGCCTTATAGTCAGTCGCTTTTTCCAAAGCCCATTGCAACGATTCGACGGCTGCTTCAGGGTTGTTCTCTACCATCATCTGCTGACGGGCCAACACGAGATTACCGTAAATGGCGTAAGCGCTGCTATCGTGCTCTTCACGCAACGACTCGGCTACAAATTCAACAGTGTTGTTGCTGTCTTCGTCGCCTGTCGAGAATGCTGTCAGCAGCGTTGTAAACTGATTCGCGGCTTCTGCGCGCTCTTGGGCCTGATGGTTTTGCCAAGCCTGCCAACCGAACACGATCGCCAAGGCTGCACCAATACCGATTAGCAGTGAGCTACCGTTCTTTTTCCACCAGTCCTTGATCGCCTGAACCTGTTCTTCCTCGGTGCGTAACTCAGCCATGAAAACTCCTGTTAATTATTAGTTGTTGCCCGTTAATCGGTCGAATTTTTATAGCAGTGGCGCCAGAACATTAGCTAACTCTGACTGCGAGACTTCCTGTTGGGCCTGATCATCCCGCAACGGCTTTAACCCTACGGTGCCATTCGCCACCTCATTTTCGCCAAGAATCACCGCATAGCGAGCACCGCTGCGATCGGCCTTCTTCATCTGGCTTTTGAAACTTCCACCACCGCAATGGGTAATCACCACTTTGCCGGGCAACGCATTTCTCAACGTATTCGCAATCGCCATCGCCGGGGCCACACTCTGCTCACCCATCGCGGTGACATAAACGTCGGCCTGATTATTGACCTCGCCCGGAATCAGGTCGAGAGTTTCCAGAAGCAAAATCAGACGCTCCAGGCCCATCGCAAAGCCGACCGCCACCGTGGGTTTGCCGCCCAACTGCTGAACCAACCCATCGTAACGACCGCCGGCACAGATTGTTCCTTGTGCACCCAGACTTTCGGTAACCCATTCAAACACCGTCTTACCGTAGTAATCGAGGCCACGAACCAGCGCCGGATTAACGGTATAAGCCACACCTGCGGCATCCAGCAATGCTTTGAGCTGTTCAAAGTGAGCCACAGACTCTTCGTCCAGGTACTCACCCAAGCTCGGCGCATTCTCGAGCAACTTGCGAGTATTCGGGTCTTTGCTGTCCAGAATTCGAAGCGGGTTGGTGGTTAAACGGCGCTTGCTGTCTTCATCCAGCTCATCATGATACTGCTCGAGATAGCTGACCAATGCTTCCCGGTATACTTTTCGGGCTTCGCTGGTACCGATGGAGTTAATCTCGAGGCGAGCATGTGCCGTCAAGCCAAACTCATCCCATAAGCGAGCCGTCAACATCAACAGCTCAGCGTCGATGTCCGGACCCGCCATGCCGAAACACTCTACGCCAATCTGATGGAACTGGCGGTAACGGCCTTTCTGCGGGCGTTCATGACGGAACATCGGGCCGGTGTACCACAGGCGGCGCGTCTGATTGAACAGCAAACCATGCTCTTCAGCAGCACGCACGCAACCTGCTGTGCCCTCGGGGCGGAGGGTCAGGCTGTCACCGTTGCGATCCTCGAAGGTATACATTTCTTTTTCGACAATGTCGGTGACTTCGCCGATGGATCGCTTGAAAAGATCGGTCTGCTCCACAATCGGCATGCGTATTTCCTGATAGCCGTATTGGGAAAGCACTTTGCGAACCGTTGATTCAACGTACTGCCAGACAGGTGTCTGGTCCGGAAGAATGTCATTCATCCCCCGGATTGCCTGAATTTTAGCCAATGTAAAACCCTGATTGCTTCTTTAAATAAGTGTTTGGAGATCAGTCTTCGGACTTAGCGATCAACAACGAGTCCTGCTCTTCGCGACGAGCAATCTCTTCTCGAATCAACCGTTCCAAGTCATCCGTCAGCGTTTCATTGACCAACTTTTGGTTTGGCTTTCCGTGAAGATAAAACAGATTCTTCGGCGAACCACCGGTCAAACCGATGTCTGCTTCGCGAGCTTCGCCCGGACCATTAACGATGCAGCCGATGATTGCCACATCCAACGAGCGGTTCACGTCTTCCAACCGCGCTTCCAAATCGTTCATGGTCTGAATCACATCGAAGTTCTGTCTGGAACAGCTCGGGCACGCAATAAAGTTAATACCGTGGCTGCGCAAGCGCAGACTTTTCAGGATATCAAAGCCGACTTTGATCTCTTGAACCGGATCAGCTGCCAGCGATACACGTATCGTGTCGCCAATGCCGTCCATCAACAACATGCCCAAACCGATAGAAGATTTCACCGTACCTGAACGGAACCCGCCGGCTTCAGTGATGCCGAGATGCAAAGGCTGCTCAATTTGTTCTGCAATCAAGCGGTAGGCCGCGACCGTCATAAACACTTCAGACGCCTTCAAACTTACCTTGAAATCCTGAAAATCGTGTCGGTCCAGAATATCAATGTGGCGCATGGCGGATTCAACCAACGCCTCGGGCGTGGGCTCGCCGTACTTACGCTGCAGCGCTTTTTCGAGAGAGCCCGCATTGACGCCGATACGAATGGGAATATTGCGATCTTTGGCGGCATTGATCACAGCGCTCACTCGATCGTCACGGCCGATATTCCCCGGGTTGATCCGCAAACAGTCAACACCAAGCTCAGCAACCCGAAGTGCGATTTTATGATCGAAATGGATATCCGCAACCAACGGCACCGAAACCTGCTTGCGAATTTGACCGAAGGCTTCTGCGGCTTCCATAGACGGCACGGAGACCCGAACGATATCTGCGCCGGCCTCCTGAATGGCGTTAATTTGCCCTACCGTCGCAGCGACATCGCAGGTATTGGTGTTGGTCATGCTTTGAACCGCGATAGGTGCATCGCCACCTACGGGCACATCACCAACCATGATCTGCCGGGATTTACGTCTTTTGATCGGGGAATCTTGTTTCATTGACAGGAACCAACACTATATCCGGACGTTTAATTCAGGGTTCGAGTGTGAACTCTGACCGATTGTTCACAACGCGAAAGTTACCCTTGTCGAGTATTTCATTTTGGAACTGGATAACTTCCACTGCACTCATAGCACCGACAACCACGTTCAATGGTGGTGTGCCGCGCACATCTAATTTATCACCCTGTCGGCGTAATCCACTAGCGAGACGCTCACCTGTGGCATCGGTAACTTTTATCCAGCAGTCACCACGAAAGGTCATCTCGAGCCGCCCCGCAGAGGAAACCGCCGCGGCCTGGTCAACATCGGGTGTCTGAGCCGGCTCTAGCGGCGCCTGCAATGGTTCAACGGGATCAGTCGAATCGGCCGACACCGCAGGCTCCCCGGCACTGCTCTGTAGGCCAGCGTCTTCAGCCAACGGCTCTGCCGCGTCTGAAGTATCCGTCGCCGCCACCTCTTCGGCAGGCTCATCAATCAGCATTTCATTGGCGGGTTCTGCCGCAAGCGGTTCCGGCAAACGATCACTCACCTCGGTTTCGTCATTCATCGTAGTTTCAGCCGAAGGTGCAGCACGATCATCGATAGCCTTTTCTTTCTGCGTCACGAAATACAAAGCGATAGACACCACCACACCGATCAACAAAAGCCATAAGATGGCCTTGGCGACTCGCTGTTTCCGTTTCTTACGGCGCTCGATATCAACCAACGGGTTAGCTTGCAACGCTTCTTCACGACGCTTTCGGGCCGGAGCCAATTCAACATCAAGATCACGTATCACCGAGTCGGCATTCAAACCCACCTGGCGGGCATAGGCCCTGACATAGCCTTTCAGAAACAACTCGGTGTCAATCTTTTCGTAATCTCCGGCTTCGATAGCCTGAACAACCGAAGGCCGTAGATGCTGCTGCTCGGCAATCGCCGACACGGAAAGGCCTTTCGCTTCCCGTGCCCGTTTTAACTGTTGGCCAACAGGCTCCGCAGGCGTGTAATTTTCCGGCTTTTCACTGACCATTCGCAACCAGCACCTTATATTGTTGGTATTCATCTGACTCAGCGAATTCGTTTTTCAGCAAGAGGGCCAAACTGGCCTCTTGATCACGATCCTGAAAATGTCGCGCAATCCGAATACCTGTATACAAACTCTCTGCAGAATGCACCAATCTGGGCGTGTTCTGAATCATGACCTGAAGGCGGGAGTAATAACGCGAAGCGGCCGAGTAATCACCCTGCTCCACCAAGACACGCGCCAACGATAGCAGAGTACGCGCCTCGCCACGGGTCAACTCTACCGCCCGGCGATATGCCTGTTCGGCTTGTTTGAGATCGCCAAGCTTTTCCTGCGTCATGCCCAGGTTGTAAAAAACACCACCCCGGTCTTTGTAGGCAGTATCTTCAGACGCTTTCGCGAATTGCGCCCCGGCTTTGTCATATTCGCCCTGACTGTATAGAAACGCACCGTAATACACCCTGCCGCGAGTGTATTTGCCATCGGCAGAAACGGCATCTTTGAAACTTTGCTCGGACAGCCGCTCGTCCCCTTCAGCGCTATAAACCAACCCCATAGTCGCTAATGCGGGTGCATAGTCGTCATCGATTTCAAACGCGCGCTCAAGGTGATGCCGCGCACGCGTCAGATTTCCCTGAGCAATATACCGGGAAGCCAGTTTGACGTAATTCTCAAGGGCTTTTTCGCGGTCGGCTTCACGGGTAAACCGGCTGTCTGTAGTGGTTACGCAACCTGAAACAAGCAATCCCAAAACCAGTAAGGAAAGAGCGGCCAGTTTTACGGCTGTGTTCTTAACCATCTACAAACACCTTCTGTTGTGACTGACACCCCGTTCCGATCACGGGTTCACTTGTTGCACGGCGATATAACGCTGACTGCGCTTGGTCCGGTCTTCCACAAGACCAACCAGCTGGCCACAGGCGGCATCAATATCATCACCGCGCGGTGTGCGCACCGTGGTCACGTACCCCGCCTCAGTCAGTGCATTCTGGAACCGCCTTGTGGCGTTCATGCTCGGGCGTTCGAAATCGCTTTCCGGAAACGGATTAAACGGAATCAGGTTGATCTTGCACGGCAACCCTTTCAAGACAACCGCCAGCTCTTTCGCATGTTCCAGCTTGTCGTTGACGCCTTGGATGACCGTGTATTCGATGGTCGCCTTCCGCTTATCCGGCAACCTGGCAAGATAACGGCGGGTGGCGGCCAACAACTCCGAAATCGGGTACTTTTTATTCAGCGGAACCAACTGGTTACGCAGCTCATCATTAGGCGCATGCAATGAGATGGCCAGTGAAACATCGGTAACCTCACCCAGTCGATCCAGTGCAGGAACCACTCCGGATGTACTCAGCGTGACACGGCGTTTGGAAATCCCGTACGCGAGATCTTCCATCATCAGGTTCATGGCATCGACAACGTTGTCAAAATTGAGCAGCGGCTCTCCCATGCCCATCATGACAACGTTTGTAATCGGTCGGCTACTTGGTTCATAAGGCATGAACGCCTTGCGGGCGACCCAAACCTGGCCAATGATCTCAGCAGCGGTGAGATTTCGGTTGAATCCACGCTTACCGGTCGAGCAGAAGGTGCAATCAAGGCTGCATCCGATCTGAGAGGACACACACAGCGTGCCCCTTTCACCGTCGGGGATCAGAACGGTTTCGACATTATTGCCGTTGTCCATTCGCATGACCCATTTACGGGTGCCGTCTTTGGAGGTTTCGTCATAAACCACCTCCGGACCACGAACCTCAGCAATTTCCTTGAGTTTCTCACGCAGAGCCACGCTCATATTGGTCATTTGATCGAAGTCATCAACGCCACGCTGATGAATCCACTGCAGGACCTGCTGCGCACGAAACTTCTTTTCGCCCAGAGTCTCGAAGAAGGCCTCGAGCTTCGCTTTTGGCAGTCCGAGAAGATTGGTTTTTTCAGCAGGGGCAGTCATGGCATAACCTCGATCAGATAACCAATTCAGGAGTGACACCCGTCACCCCTGAACAAACAACTTTAGCCGCGCGGGCAGATTTCGTTGTCGTTAAAGAAGTATGCCACTTCGCGCTCCGCAGAAGCTGCAGAGTCGGAGCCGTGAACGGCGTTGGCATCAATAGATGAAGCGAAATCAGCACGGATGGTGCCGGCTTCAGCTTCTTTCGGGTTGGTAGCACCCATCAGATCACGGTTCTTCAGGATGGCGCCTTCGCCTTCCAGAGCCTGAACAACGACAGGACCAGAGGTCATGAACGCTACCAGGTCGTTGAAGAAAGGACGCTCTTTGTGCTCGGCGTAGAAACCTTCAGCTTGCTCCTGGGTCAGGTGCATCATCTTGGCGGCTACGATTTGCAGGCCAGCTTTCTCGAAACGGCTGTAGATTTCGCCGATTACGTTTTTGGCTACCGCGTCGGGCTTGATGATAGAGAGCGTGCGCTCGTTTGCCATGTCATTTCTCCAGTCTGGTTAGGGGTAAAAATCAGGGCGTAGATTATACGCAGTCAATAGGCCACTGCCTACCGCACCGTGCGAAGTCGAGTAACCACATCAACAATTTGGCTGCTCGCACATTCGATTTCTTCATTCGTTGTGTAACGGCCCAACGAAAACCTCAATGCCCGATGAGCAAGTTCATCGCTCAGACCAATTCCGCGCAACACAAAAGACGGCTCAACCGATGCTGAGGCGCAAGCAGAGCCGGAAGACACCGCCATGTTCCGCAAACCAAGCATGAGAGATTCTGCCTCAACACCCTCAAAAGACAGATTCACAATGCCCGGCACTCGATGCTCTTCGCTGCCATTAAAATACACACCCTCCAAAGCACTCAAGCCCGACAAGAAACGCTGGCGCAGCTCTTCCAGCCTGGCCATCTCATCCTCAAGACCTTGCCCTGCCATTTCAAACGCCTTGCCCATACCCACTATCTGATGGGTAGCAAGGGTGCCGGAGCGCATATTCCGCTCGTGACCGCCGCCATGCATTTGCGCCTCTACACGAACGTCTGGCGATCGGCGCACATACAACGCGCCGATTCCTTTTGGCCCATACACCTTGTGAGCCGACAGGGACAGCAAATCCACGTTAAGACGAGTCACATCTACAGGAATCTTTCCCGCGGCCTGGGCGGCATCCACGTGAAACCGTACGCCGCGCTCGCGCAACATTGCACCGATAGAAGCGATATCCGTAATGCAGCCAAGTTCGTTATTCACCAGCATAAGGCTGACGAGAACGGTATTGTCTTTTAATGCCTGCTCGACGGATTCGGGTGAAACACGACCATCCGCCTCAGGCGTTAACCAGGTAACCTCAACACCCTGCTGTTCCAGCCACTTGCAGGTATCAACCACTGCTTTATGTTCGATGATCGACGTCACAATATGCGGCTTGCCAGCAATATCCACCGAGCCTTTTATCGCCAGGTTGTCGGACTCGGTCGCCCCCGATGTCCATACGATTTCACGGGGATCAGCATGAATCAGGCCCGCCACCTGGCGTCGGGCATTCTCGACTGCTGCCTCCGCCTGCCAACCAAACCCGTGGGATCGCGAGGCAGGGTTTCCAAAAACACCATCCAATGTGAGGTGCTTGGCCATTAATTCAGCGACAACGGGGTCAACCGGCGTGGTCGCCGCATAATCCAGATATACAGGCTTTTTCATAATTTAACGGGAGTACGTTGTTGTCAGGCCGGAGCCTGGTCTGTCAGTTGGCGGGTATTGATGGTATCCGCATCGGTTTCTGACTGCTTTCGATTCTGACGGTCAGCCACCAATTGAATTTCGCGCTTGCGCATCAAGTCACCAAGGCTGATATCACTCAGGAATTGATGAATTTGATCGCTCAAGTCGGACCAAAGATGATGGGTCAGGCACTTTTCGCCGTTTTGACAATCACCTTTATTGCCACATCGGGTGGTGTCTAGCGATTCGCTAACGGCATCGACCACTTCAGCAACAAACACCTCATCCGCGTGACGACTCAAACGGTACCCTCCTCCGGGCCCGCGAATACTTACAACCAACTGGTGCCGACGCAAGCGTGAAAAGAGCTGTTCCAGGTAGGATAAAGAGATTTCCTGGCGCGACGAAATGTCGGCCAGACTCACCGGCCTTTCACTGCTATGCAGCGCCAGATCCAGCATTGCTGTTACGGCATAGCGGCCTTTTGTGGTGAGCTTCATATTCTCAGCCCCGACAGTGGGTTTGAATATTGGTTTCCACCGCTGAGTATGAATTGACCTACTAAAACAGTCAAGTATTCAGACTTTACCGTCGCGTTCGGGCTCATCGCGCACACAATCAAAATCCTCTTCATCCAATTGCGGCAAATCCCCGTTCTGATATTCGCTGTTAACCTTGCGCAACGCCTTGCACATCACCTCCAATCGCTCATCTACAGCGTGCATATGGTCAAGCAATGCACGAACGGAACGAGCCACCGGGTCAGGCATTTCTTCGGTGACGCCGTATGCGTCGAAGCCCATGCGCTCTTCCATCACCTTGCGGCGAGGGTTATCTTCCGCCTCGGCCTTACGCTTGACAATAATCCGCCCCGGAATGCCGACAACGGTTGCGCCGGCGGGTACCGCCTTGGTGACTACAGAATTGGAACCCACCTTGGCACCCGCACCCACTTCGAACGGCCCAAGGATCTTTGCCCCGGCACCGACCACCACACCATCACCGATGGTCGGATGGCGTTTACCTTTGTTCCAGCTGGTACCCCCGAGGGTCACCCCCTGATACAGCGTTACATCGTCACCGATAACGGTGGTTTCACCAATCACCACTCCCATACCATGATCGATAAAGAACCGCCGGCCGATTGTCGCTCCCGGATGAATTTCGATGCCGGTAAACCAACGAGTGAGCGTCGAGATCGTGCGCGCCAACCATTTCAGACCAAGCCCCCAAATCCAATGGGCCAAGCGGTGCAACAACAATGCGTGCAAGCCCGGGTAGTTGGTCAACACTTCAAAGGTATTTCGTGCCGCAGGATCGCGGTGGAAAACGCTGCTTACATCTTCCCTTAAACGTTCAAGCATAACTCTACTCCTGACCTTTATCTTGGGAGCCCTCAGAGCTCCCGGCGCGCTGCTCTTTACCTTTTTGCGGGCCGGCCGCCTTCTGGATGGAAGAAAGAACCCCGCGAAGAATATTAACCTCCATCTGGTCCATGCGAGCTCTCTGGAACAGGCGCCGCATACGTGCAATCAGATGGCGAGGATTCTCCCGTCGGTGGAAGTTGACATCCACCAGCGTCTGCTCGAAATGCCCGAAGAAGCCTTCCACTTCGCCCGCCGTTGCGGGAGGCGAATCCCAGCCTTCGTCGCCCGGTGCAACCATGGGCTGAAGGTAGGGTCGAGATTCCCCATCTTCAAGATTCTTCAGATGAAACATCCTCAGCTCATAGCTAATGACCTGAACGGCCATCGCCAGATTCAAAGAGCTGTAATCCGGATTCGAAGGTATGTGAATGTGGTAATGGCAACGCTGCAGTTCCTCGTTGGAAAGGCCATGATTCTCTCGACCAAAAACCAGTGCCACTATGCCGCTCTGTGCTTGCTGCACTGCCGTTGCCGCTGCATCTGGTGGCGGAATAACCGGCCAAGGCACCTTGCGCCCGCGCGCACTGGTTCCCATCACCATTACGCAATCCGCTACTGCTTCATCCAGCGACGAAACTACATTTGCGCGATCCAGAACGTCGCTTGCTCCGGCAGACCGGGCGTAAGACGTTTCATCCGGGAAGGAGGCCGGGTTCACCAACCACAGGTTACCAAGCCCCATATTCTTCATAGCCCGCGCTACGGCTCCGATGTTTCCGGAGTGGGACGTTTCCACCAAAACAATACGGATCTGGTCGTTGAAGGAGTCATTACTTTCCGGCGAGAGCGCGGGTTCATGCATGATATCTGGGCCTGTTACTCATCAATATTTTTAAAAAAGAGGCGAATCATAACAGAAACCCCAAAAAAACGGTTCCCGGAATATCCCGAAACCCTGTGGTATGCGTGCATTTGCTGAGGCAAAAAGCATACAAGCACACTAAGTTTTTGCTATGATGGCGGCCCTTCACACATTCGGATAATGAACTCTCAGATGCAACCAGCAATTAAAATGGCCCTGCGCGTTGCCCGCCAGGGGTCTGACTACCTCAAAGCCCATTTCGAGCGTCAGGAACCCAACGGCAAAGACGAAGCCGACCGTTACCGACAGCTGGAACGGGTAGAGCAATCTATCTACGACAATTTCACAGAACAGCTGGCGAAAGCGTATAAAGATCACACCATCGCACCGATGGGTGAAGCCGACGCCAATGGCAGCGAAAGAAGCTGGCACATATTTCCGATTCTCGGCCGGGACAACTTTGTTCGCGGCATTCCCGAGTTCGCTCTGGCCCTGTCGCAGAAAAAGAACAACCGCACCGAGAACCTTCTGGTTGTTAACCCTATTACGGGCGAAGAATATTCGGCAAGCCGCGGTCACGGAGCTGCTTTGAATAGTCGCCGGGTTCGCGCTTCAGACGTGAAGATGCCTGCCAAATCAGCGCTCGCCACCAACCTACTCGACCAGAGCCGACAGGGCGATGACCCAATGATCTGGGGTGAGATGGCGGCCACGTTAGCGCGCGAGACAGCTATGTTCCGCACATCCGGCTGCGTCGTACTCGATATTGCTCGCGTTTCTGCAGGCCTGCTGGATGCCGCCGTTATTTTCCGGCCTTCCGCTGCCGATCTCGACCTGGGCGTAACCCTGGCCATGGAATCCGGCGCTTTGACCGGTGACTTTTCTGGCAACCCGTCGGCGGGCTCTGCAAGACAGCTGATCGTCGCCAATCCCAAATTGTTCCGGGAAATCCTGAAGGTAATGAATCCGTTCCGCGGACGTCTGCCTCGCTAACAATTCCCCGAGCACAAAAAAACCGCCATCATTTGAACTGATTGGCGGTTTTTTTTATGCGCCGGCATATACCGGCACAGGGCACATCACATACGATTCAACCATTCTGGCGGCTGCTCTTCTTCCGCTTCATCTCCGGCACCTTCTTTCGCTGGCACCATAAGATCTTCACGGGTAACACCCATCACCATCAACATGTTTGCCGACACGTAAATCGAGGAATAGGTACCGACAACCACACCAATGATCAACGCCAACGCAAAGTTGTTAATCGCTTCACCACCCAGGAAATATAGCGCAATCAGAACGACCAAGGTTGTGCCCGACGTATTGATCGTACGGGAGATCGTTTCATGGATGGACTGGTTGATGACATCCCAGGGCTCTCCCACTCGCAACTTACGGAAGTTCTCACGAATACGGTCCGCGACAACAATCGTGTCGTTAAGCGAGTAACCGATAACCGCCAGAATCGCCGCGAGCACTGTGAGATCGAAGGTCCACTGAAACAGCGCAAACATACCCAGAACGATCAGCACGTCGTGCGCCAGCGGAATCACCGAGGCGATGCCGAACTTGAACTGAAAGCGCATACCAACGTAGATCAGCACCACCGCAAGCGCGATGAGCAGACCCAGGCCACTATCTTCTTTCAACTCTTCCCCAACCTGGGAGCCGACAAACTCTGAACTGACCAGCTCCAGATCCTCGCCCGATTCGGACAGTGCGGCGGTCACTTCACGGGCCAACTCATCATTGCCCGCTTCTGCCATCCGAATCAGAACGGTAGTATCCGCCCCGAAATTCTGAACCGAAAACTGCTCGTATCCAGCTTCAGTTAGCTGGTTTCGGATCGTGTCCAGACTAGGCGCCTCAGCATATTCGAATTCAACGGAGGTACCGCCCGTGAAGTCCATGCCCAAATTCAGGCCACGAACGCCAAGCAACACAATGGAGCCGATAACCAGCACCAGCGATAACACTGACGCGGCTTTTCGAAACCCCATAAAATCAAACGGTTGTTTCTTCATATCAGACATTGGCGAGCTTACCCCCGATCGACAGTTTCTCGACCCTACGGCCGCCGTATACCAGATTGACGATGCCTCGGCTGACCATCAAACCACTAAACATGGATGTGAGTATGCCGATACACAGCGTAACGGCGAAACCCTTGACCGGGCCAGAACCCATCGCAAACAAAATAACGGCCACCAGCAGCGTCGTGATATTCGCATCAAAAATCGACACGAATGCACGCCCGTAACCCGAGTTAATAGCCGTTTGAGGCGGCACCCCTGCCCTCAACTCTTCCTTGATTCGCTCAAAGATAAGAACGTTGGCATCGACCGCCATACCCACGGTAAGAACAATCCCCGCGATACCCGGCAAAGTTAGCGTCGCGGAAAGAATCGACATGCACGCCACCAGGAGCATCAGATTCAATGTCAGGGAAATGTTGGCGATCACGCCGAAGCCGCGGTAGAACGCCAGCATATAGAGAAGCACCAAACCAAAACCCAGAGCTACCGACATAACACCGGCATCGATGTTCTTCTGACCCAAACTTGGCCCGATGGTGCGCTCTTGCACGAAGTACATCGGCGCGGCCAATGCACCTGCTCGCAGCAACAAGGCCAGTTCGGCTGCTTCAGGAATTGAGTCCAGACCGGTAATCCGGAAGCTGCTACCCAGTGCCGACTGCACCGTCGCCAGACTGATCAGGCCTTTCTCTACAACGCGCTTTTCAACCTGTTTCAGCTCACCATCAACCTGCCGGGTTTCCGTTTCTGTCCGAAACTCGATGAACAGCACAGCCATGCGGCGACCGATGTTGTTGCGGGTCGCCCTGTTCATCAAATCACCACCGACCGAATCCATGGTGATGTTAACCTGAGGCTGACCATTTTCGTCGAAAGCTTGCTGAGCGTTCGCAACGTTATTACCGGTCGCAATCACATCACGCTGCAATCGTGCGGTACGCTGAGGCGTGTCACGGAAACTGAACTGCTCGATTTCAGATGAAGAGGTGTCCTGACGAGCCTCCATACGGAACTCCAGGTTTGCCGTCGCACCCAGCACCCGCTTTGCTTGCGCGGTATCCTGCACACCGGGCAACTCGACAATAATGCGATCCGATCCCTGACGCTGCACCAAAGGCTCGGCAACGCCCAGCTCGTTCACCCGGTTCCGGATGGTGGTGAGGTTCTGCTCCAATGCGTATTCTTTAATGCCCTGAACTTCGGCATCCGACAAGGTCAGCGTCAAGAGAAACTCTCCGCCTTCCGAGCTCTCGTTTAACAAAAATTCGTTGTACTGATCACGAACCAGCGAGAAAGCTTCTGCACGCGTTTCCGAATCCCGGAAGCTCAGAACGATGTCTCGGCTGTTTCGAATGTCACCACCACGGTAACGAATCCTCTCTTCACGCATATCCTGCTTGATCTGACCCGACAACGCTTCCAAACGCTGAGTCACCGCGGTATCCATATCCACTTCCAGCAAGAAGTGGACACCACCCCGAAGATCAAGGCCCAGTTTCATCGGCCCAGCACCCAAGCTACGCAACCAACCCGGTGTGGATGGCGCCATATTCAATGCAACCAGGTAATCATTTCCCAGTGCCGCCTGCACCGCCGGGCGTGCCCGTAATTGAGCATCAGAGCTGTTAAGGCGGATCAAAGCATCACGCTCTTCAACAGTACTGGATTTTACTTCTATGCCCTGACTTTCAAGCGCACCTAAAGCACGATCAAGTACGCGCTGGTCAACCTCGGTGCTACCCCGAGAACCAGTGATCTGAATGGCGTAATCGTCAGGGAAAAAATTAGGTAAGGCGTATATGAATCCGATGATAAGCGCGAACACGATCACCAGATTTTTCCAGAGAGGATACTTATTTAGCATGGGATCCCTTTGAGCCGGCTAAGCCGCCAGCCTTGGTGTTTCAGCCAGAATGATTCCGGCCGGCGCGCGGCGCACCGGCCTTTAATCGGCTCAGATATCCTTGAGCGTGCCCTTGGGCAGAGCACCGGCAACCGCAACTTTCTGAATCTTGATTTCGATGTTGTCGGCCACTTCCAGAACGATGAAATCATCGGAAACCTTGGTGATGCGACCAACCATGCCACCAGAAGTCACAACTTCGTCACCTTTGTTCAGGCTAGACATCAGATTCTTATGCTCTTTTGCGCGCTTGGACTGCGGACGCCAGATCAAGAAGTAGAAAATCAGAATGAAGCCTGCGAAAAAGATGACCTGACCCATAACACCCATGGACTGGCCTTCAGCGCCTTGAGCCATGGCCAGGGTCGGCAGAAGAGACAGCAGGCCAGCGATTAGCAGTTTGATTGATTTCATTCAGGTTCTCCGTTTATAGACTGTTCTTTAGTCAGAATTGATCACTCATCACCCAACGGCGGCACTGTTTCACCGCGTAAGGCGTAGAATTCGCTTACAAAGTCGGACAATGTACCTGCTTCAATGGCACCACGCAATCCACTCATCAGGTTCTGATAAAAACGCAGATTGTGGATGGTGTTCAGTTGAGAGCCGAGCATTTCGCCGCACTTATCGAGATGGTGCAGATAGCTTTTCGAAAAGTTTTTGCAGGTGTAACAATCGCATCGCTCATCCAAGGGACCAGCATCGTGGCGATTCTTTGCGTTCCGGATTTTTACGATCCCGGTTGAGGTAAACAGGTACCCGTTGCGTGCGTTACGGGTTGGCATCACGCAGTCAAACATATCAACGCCGCGACGCACCGCTTCCACAATATCCTCCGGACGACCTACCCCCATCAAATACCGCGGTTTGTCCTCCGGCATCTTGGGCGGCAGATGATCCAGAATCCGGATCATATCTTCTTTTGGTTCACCCACCGACAACCCGCCAATGGCGTAGCCGTCAAAGCCAATTTCAGTCAGGCCTTCCAGAGAGCGATCACGCAGGGATTCGTACATTCCACCCTGAACAATACCAAACAGCGCAGACGGATTTCCTTCATGAGCTTTCTTGCTGCGAGCAGCCCAGCGCAACGACAGCTCCATAGAGTCTTTCGCTTGCTTTTCGGTAGCCGGGTACGGGGTACATTCGTCGAAAATCATTACGATATCGGAACCAAGGTCGCGCTGAACCTGCATCGCAATTTCAGGATTAAGCTCTACCTTGGCACCATCGACTGGCGAGCGGAAGGTCACACCGTGCTCGGTGATCTTGCGCATTTCACCCAAACTGAACACTTGAAAACCGCCGGAATCCGTCAGGATGGGACCATGCCACTGCGTGAAGTCATGCAGGTCGCCGTGAGCCTTTACCACCTCAGTACCCGGGCGCAACATCAAATGAAACGTGTTACCGAGAATAATCTCAGCACCGATTTCTTCGATATCACGAGGTAGCATGCCTTTTACCGTGCCGTAGGTTCCAACGGGCATGAAGGCCGGGGTTTCCACCGTGCCGCGAGGAAAAGTCAGGCGACCACGACGGGCCTTGCCGTCTTCACCCAGCTTTTCAAAGGACATAAAACAGGATTCACTCACAAGCGTTCTCCACTGGAATCTGAGCTTGCCAACCTACCACGGCTCGGTTCCTGAGCCGTCAGGAACATGGCATCGCCGTAGCTGAAAAATCGATACTTCTGCTCTACCGCTTCACGGTAGGCATTCATAATGTTGTTGTACCCGGAAAATGCGCTGACCAACATGATCAACGTTGATTCGGGCAGGTGAAAGTTGGTCACCATGGCATCGACGGTATTAAACCGATAACCCGGAAAAATGAAAATATCCGTTTCGCCCCGGAAGGTACTCAATTGTCCGGATTGGCTTGCCGACTCCAGCGAACGCACAGACGTGGTGCCTACTGCCACTACTCGCCCACCCCGCGCTCGCGTTTGGCGAACCGCTTCAACCGTCTCTTCCGGCACATGCGCGACCTCACTGTGCATCACGTGCTCTTCGATCTTGTCGACGCGTACCGGCTGGAAAGTACCCGCACCAACGTGCAAGGTTACATAGGCGAATTCTATGCCTTTGGCCTTCAGCGTTTCGAGCAGCGCGTCATCAAAGTGCAATCCAGCCGTAGGTGCGGCAACCGCTCCGGCTTCTTGGGCGTAAACGGTCTGATAACGCTCGCGATCAGACAGGTCGTCATCACGCTCCATATAAGGAGGAAGCGGCATGTGGCCGATACGTTCCAACAGATCGAGTATCGGCTCATCACCTTCATTCACAAACCGGAACAAGGCATCTTCCCGACCAATCATGGTCAACGAGGAGCCGTCTTCCAGAATAACCTTCTGCCCTTCTTTCAGCGCCTTGGAGGCTCGCGCATGGGCAAGAATCTCTCGTTCGCCCAACAACCGCTCAACAAGAACTTCAACACGGCCACCGGTTTCTTTTTGACCGAACAGGCGCGCGGGAATAACACGGGTGTTGTTGAAAACGAGAAGGTCACCGGGTTCGAGTAAATCCGGAAGATTCGTAAACTGGAGATGCTGCGTGTGGCCGGAAACCCCATCAAGGGTCAGCAAACGAGAGGCACTGCGTTGTTTAAGCGGATAACGAGCGATCAACTCGTCCGGCAAGTCAAAATGAAAATCGGAGACGTTCATGGGCCGGCTATTTGAGATGCCGTAGGATACGGCCAATAAGTGGTAGCGGCGGGCGGACTCGAACCGCCACTCCCGTTAAGGAAACGGATTTTGAATCCGTCGTGTCTACCAATTTCACCACGCCGCCATCAGGAAGTGGTGGGAATTATACTGAGCCTGAGACTGAAAGCAACACGCACAGAAAAAAAATTTCCCACCGCCTCAAACAATTACAATCGATCAAATAATGACAGCCGCGAGATCTGCGCAAACGACTGTTGAGCAGCTTGCAACACGAAGCTTTGGAAGCTCAGATTACTGATTGCCTCGGCATAATCAACATCTTGCAGCTGCGACCGAATCTCTTTGGTGTAGAGGGCGGAATCTTCCAAAAACGCACTGGTTGATTCCACTGCATTCATGCGGCCACCCAATTCAGTTTGTTTCTGAAGTATGGATTCCTGGCCGTTGTCGAGGTTGGCTAAGGATTCTGAAATCAGAGCATCGTATTCCGCATTACCTTTTGGCGTACCCTTCGAGATGTTGTCCAGACCGGTTATGAGATTTTCAATGGTGCCGAAGATGGACTGTTTGTCGTTGATGCCGATTGTGAACTGATCACCGGCGACCGCATCATTGACGGTCATTTCGATCCCAGCCACTTGAAACGTATCACCTAGGCTGGGAGCCGGCGCTGGCGTCAAATCCAAGGCGCCGCCATTTGCTGTGTTTGCTGTGATAGACAACTCACCCGACGCATTCACCACAGATACCGTTAGGTCATTAGGTACATTCGGAGTCGCTGAATCAAAAGCCGTCTGAAGCGCACTTTCATTCTTCAGCGATAGGCCGGAAATAAATCCGTTGCCGGATGTAGTTTTCGTCACCGAAACCGTCGCGGGCACGTCGCCAAAAATCCCTTTCCCGTGATCGCTGATCGGCACTGTCACGCCATCATCTATTTCAAGAACCCGCTGCCCTTCATCTCCGTTATAAGTCCAGGCACCATCTTCTTTAACGAAAGCCGGCGATCCACCCTGGAACCCACTAAAAATATACTCACCCGAAGCATCACGCGTGTTGGCGACATCAGCTAACTGCCCTAGCCGCTCTTTAAGTTCAGACGAAATTGATTTGCGATCATTGGCAGACAGCGAGCCGTTACCGGCTTGTACCGTCAGCTCCCTTACCCGCTGAATAATGTCGATGGCACTGCTCAGCGCACTCTCTTCCTGCTTCAGCCGATTGTTCGCCAGATCGGCGTTACGCTGATAGGTTTCAACGCGGCTCAGATTCTGATCGAGCTTCAGAATACGCGCTGCCGCTACCGGGTCGTCAGAGGGTTTATTGACCTTTTTACCGGTGGAGATCTGTTGCTGCGTTTTGACCAGATCACTATTGATATCCTGCATCCGGTTAATACCACCGGAGAAGATTTGCTGTGATGAAATACGGACCATTTTACCTTACCCCACCTTACCGGAAGCTTTGCAGCAACGTGTTGAACAAGTCCTGCGCCACCGACATCACTTGCGCCGACGCGTTGTAGGCCGCCTGATACTGGATCAGCTTACCTGCTTCTTCATCCAAATTGACACCGGATACCGACTCACGCTGGTTATTGGACTGCTCCAGCAGCGTTTGGCCAGCCGCCTTATCAAGCTGGCTCTGGCGGGTTTTCACGCCCACGTCTTCCACCAACCCCGCGTACCCTTCGGCAAAGTTCTGGCTGCCACCGTTCAAGGTGTTGGCTGTACCTAACGCCGCCAGCAATTCGGCGTTTCGGTTATCGGAAACGCCGTTTTTATTAAAATCGATGACAAATTCATCGCCCTGAGCGGGCTCTCCAGTCATTTCAAACTGATAGCCTTGGTAACGGGTGCCGTCTGACGGATCGTCGCTAAAAAACGTATGGACCCCTTTGGGATCATAATTTCCTGACTCCAGTACCGTGTTTGAACTGTCCGTGATCGTGTAACTATACGTACCGTTATTCGAGTCAAACGCGCCAAACTCTATCTGTATCGGACCGTTGGACAACTCGCCGCGAGTTTGGAACCCAGGCAGCAACGCGTTTGTGTTGGGGTTTCGGACGTTCAGCATCTTGCCCTGAGAAATAGCTGCCGTTCCGAGATTTCCTTCCGCTGCACTGGCCCGAATCGGACTCGCAAACGCAAGATCCTCCTCCCGGCGAACATTAAGCGCAATATTCGCCGCCGCGTTGCGGCTGGGCTGTATCAGGAACTCGTCTCCGGGATTAAAATCTCCGCCCTCAATCCGTACGTTAAAGCCCGGCATACTGATTTCAGACTGAACCGGATCTGGCAACCGCCCTTGACGGGCCACTTCGCCAGTTTCGGCATCGACCAACTGATAGCTTTTGCCGTCGCCACTGAACTTCAATGACCAGGTGCCGGCCGCCAACAAGCTGCTATCGGTTATCTCGACGGCCAGCTGCGCGTTTTGTGGCTCGGCGTTATTGCCATTGGCGATCACTCGGCTGCGCTGAAACTCAACGCTGTTTATATCGGTGAAGAAGTTGCCGCCCAAATCACCTTCCAGATCCATGCCGATTTCATGCTGATGATTAATCGCGGCAGAAATCCCAATCGCCAAACGGCCAAGCTCATCAAACGCCGGGCGCAAAGCTTCTCGCTCGAAGCGGCGCAAGCCACCCAATGACCCACCCTGAATCTGGTCATCAACCTGCAACATACGCCCACCGCTGGTAAGCGTGAACTCCAACTGGGCCGGGTCTTGCGCACTGGTTCGCGTGCCCAATTGCGCCGCATCGGAACCAGTCACGAGCGACTGCCCGTTAGCCAACGACACGTTCACTTGGCTGCCATCCGTATGGGTCACCCGTATCCCGACCAGCGCCGACAACTCCCGAAGGTTTTCGTCCCGCTTATCCATCAACTCAAGCGGCATCTTCCCTTGTGCGATACCGGGCGATTCGGAAATGGCCAGATTCAGATCGGCAATATTTTTCAGCAGCGTATTGGCGTCCTTCACCCCCTGCTGCATTTGCGTTTTAACGGATTCCCGCTGCTGAATAAACTGTTCGTTCAGTGCTTGAAAACGATTCACCACCTGCTGGGCTTCACTCAACACCAACTGGCGCTGTGGCAGCGACGTGGGATCTTCAGCGGCATTTTGCAGGGAGGCAAAGAAGTTGTTCAGCGCATTACTCAGTCCGGTGCTTTCACCGCCAAGCAGGTTGTCCAGCTGGGTAAGCTCGGCATTAAGGGCGTTCTGCTCCCCAAACAACGTGCTGTCTTCGCGCAACTGCTGCGTGAGGTATTCGTTTGCCAAACGGCGGATGTTTTCGATCGAGACACCCGTGCCCACCGTACCAGCTCCGGTGCGGTTGCCTTCCTGCGTGGCAAACTGAACTTCCTGGCGGCTATAACCCGGCGTATTCGCGTTGGTAATGTTATTGGCCGTGGTATTGAGCGCACTCTGGTGACTGAGCACACCCGACAAGCCTATCCCGATTAATCCTGCCATGACCTGTTACTCCTTTACCCCGCCGTTGCCCATAGACAACGTCATCAGGGAAGCACGATTCATTATCCGGCGAATTTTGGAGCCGTATTCCGGATCGGTGGCGTATCCAGCTTGCTGCAGTTTCTCTGCGAATACTTCAGGCTCGCCTGCTGAAGAAAGCACATCTTTATATCGAGGGTTGCTTTGCAAAAACGCTACATAGTCACGGAAACTGGCTTCGTAATCCGGATAAGCCCGGAAATCCGCGCGCTCTTTCATGGCAACCCCACCACGAAACTCGGTGGTTGTAATGGTGACGGCATCTCCATTCCAACGGCTGTCAGCCTTGATGCCAAACAGGTTGAAGCTCGGCTCATCACCATCACCTTCAATCATGTGCTTACCCCACCCTGTTTCCAGCGCTGCTTGAGCAACCATCAAGCGAGGGTCAATGCCACTCTCTCGGCCAATGCGCTGCGCAAATGGCATCAACTCGCTGACAAAATGCTCGGGACTTTCAAAGGTGGCAGGCAATTGAGTATTAGGAGTCGATTTGGCAACACCACCGGGCAAAGACTGCGCCACTTCTTCTACCGCTTTCATCCGTTCTGGCAAGGCCGGAGAAATAGCAGGCAAGGTACGGTCGTAATCCGCCAGCGTCGCCTTGTGGCCCGCCAGTTTTTCGCCGTTCGATGCAACGCCGGGAATGCTCTCGCCCAGCTGCCGAACCAAAGCGTCCGCCAAGCCGGTCCCGGACCCGCTGGCCATGCTCAGACTGATCTGGCTATCAAACATATCCCGATAGAATTCGCTCTCATTGCTGTTCAGGTAATTGCCTTCAGCAAATACTTCACCGGCTTTACGCATGGACTTCAGCATTTCCGACAGGAACAGGCTTTCAAACTGTTTAGCCACCTCTTCGAGCGCTGCCTTTTTATCGCTGCGCGCCTGGGTTTTCAGTGCGTTAAGGCCACTGAAGTCGGTGTATACCTGAGCTTGTTGAACGCGATGATCCTGCATGGTTACCCCTAGATCACAATCAACTCGGCTCGCAACGCGCCAGCCTGTTTGAGAGCTTCCAGTACAGCCATCACATCACCGGGCGCTGCCCCCACCTGATTGACCGCCTGCACGATTTCATTAAGCGTGGTTGCCGGGCCAAACTGGAACATTCGGGCCGGATCTTCAGTGATCGCAATTTGAGTGTTGGCCTGCACTTCGGTATCGCCGCCCGCAAACGGGTTAGGCTGAACCACCTCAGGGTTTTCCTGAATCGTGACCGTCAGGTTGCCGTGGGTGATAGCCGCCGGACTCACTTTCACGTTCTGACCCACCACAATGGTGCCGGTACGGCTGTTGATCACCACCTTGGCAGACTCTTCCGCCGGATCTACTTCAATGTTTTCGACGATCGACAAAAAGCTCACTCGCTGGGACGGATCCCTGGGCGCCCTGACCGAAATCGATGTCGGATCGTGGGCATAGGCCATGTCTGGCCCTAAGTGGCTGTTGATGGCCTCAACCACTCGTCGAGCCGTGGTAAAGTCCGCGCGCAACAGGTTAAAGGTAATGGTATCGCCACGGTTGAAGGGGGAAGCGACTTCCCGCTCAATGGTTGCGCCGTTAGGAATTCGCCCCACGCTCGGCACGTTCACGGTAATCCGCGAACCGTCTTGCCCCTGAGCCCCAAAACCGCCCACCACCAAGCTGCCTTGAGCCATGGCATATACCTGACCATCTGCACCTTTGAGCGGGGTCATTAACAAGGTGCCACCGCGCAGGCTGTCAGCGTTACCAATCGACGAAACGGTAATATCCAATTCCTGACCGGACTTGGCGAAGGCCGGCAGTGTGGCGCTCACTGTGACCGCCGCAACGTTTGCAAGCTTCGGGTTAACACCGTCCGGAAGGGTGATGCCGAACTGGTTCATCATGTTCCGGAAGGTCTGGTTGGTAAACGGCGCTTTATCGCCGGTACCGCTGAGCCCTACCACCAAGCCATAACCAATCAGCTGGTTGTTTCGAACCCCTTTAACTTTCGCCAGGTCTTTCAGCCGGTCTGCCGCTACGGGCGATGCCATAACCGCCAACATCGTAAAGACCACACAAAGTTTGCGAATCATAACGGCCACCACTCACTGTTAAAGAAGCGGGCCAGCCAGCCCATTTGATTGGCTTGGTCAAAGTCGCCCGTACCGCCA
Organism: Marinobacter sp. MDS2; assembly: GCF_030718085.1. NCBI lineage: Bacteria > Pseudomonadati > Pseudomonadota > Gammaproteobacteria > Pseudomonadales > Marinobacteraceae > Marinobacter > Marinobacter sp. MDS2. The sequence goes on along the minus strand of NZ_JAVAJF010000003.1, from coordinate 185,422 downwards.
TACGCAAAGCGAGCATCTGCGATTCGGTTTGAGGCTACGGTGTTATCGGGCGCAATATCCTGCGGGCGCACCATACCGGTGAGGCGGATGTACTCATCGCCATTGGTAAGAGAAAGCCACTTCTCGCCACGGATGCGCAGTACGCCGTTCGGCAATACTTCCGTTACCGTCACGGTGATGCTTCCGGCCAGGCTGTTGCTTTGGTCCGCCTCGGCGGCGCCTTGGAAATCCCGTTCAAGATTGGCCGAGGCATTCAGGCCAATGTTGTTCTTTCCGAAGATATTGGGCTCGGGAAGACTCAGTTCCTGATCTTTGGTGATGGTGGTTTCAGCGTTCTTGCTGGCGCGAGTGGACTCTTCCAATAACACCGTCAGCACATCTCCAACGTTCAGGGCTTTGGTATCCCCGTATATGTTGTAGTTGCGGGACACCTGATAGATAGAACCGGAGTCCGGGTCACGCTGCATCATCGCCTGGGCACGCACCGGCGCATAGGCCGGATCATCCGGCACTGCACGAGGACGGGACATGGCTGTGCAGCCCTGTAGAATCATCAGGCCTCCCACCAATACCAGTGTGGCCACGCGCTTTGCTGTCCAGGTTTGATGTATGCGTTTCATAACTTACCCAATATTGTTGGTAATGAACTGAAGCATTTGGTCTGTGGTGGAAACCACCTTGGAGTTCATCTCGTAAGCCCGCTGGGTGGTGATCATGTTGACCAACTCTTCCACCACTTCCACGTTGGAGGACTCAACGGTGCCCTGCTCGATGGTGCCAATTCCCGCCAAACCCGGCTCCCCTTCCTGAGGATCGCCACTGGCATTGGTTTCCTTAAACAGGTTGTTACCAATCGCCTGCAAACCCTGCGGGTTTATAAAGTTCACCAGCGTAATTTGGCCGAGATTGACCGGTGCCGCTTGATCATTCGTGACCGCAGTAACTGTGCCATCACGACCGATGGTTACATTGGTGGTGTCTTCCGGCACGTTGATGTTTGGCTCCAGCGGGTAGCCGTCCGGGGTGACCACATCACCATCGGAATTCAATTGGAACTGGCCATCCCGGGTGTAGGCAATTTGGCCGTCAGGCATGGCGATCTGAAAGAAACCGCGGCCGTTTACCGCCATATCCAGTGGTTGCTCGGTAATCTGCAGATTACCTTGACTGAACTGTTTTGCCGTACCAACCACTCGCACACCGGTACCCAGCTGCAGGCCGGACGGAAGCTCGGTGTTCTCGGTACTCATACCGCCGGGTTGGCGATTGATCTGATACAGCAGATCCTGAAACACCGCCCGGTCCCGCTTGAAACCGGTGGTGTTCACGTTCGCCAGGTTGTTGGAAATGGTCGACAGGTTGGTGTCCTGCGCGCTTAACCCGGTTTTACTGACCCATAGTGCTGGATGCATGTTTCTACTCCTTACCTTGCCGGCTGCCGAAGCGGCCATTGTTTGCCGCTTAGTGCCGGCCGGTGATGCTTAATTCAGCGTTATCAGAGGTTCTGCAACAGCCGTGCCGTTGCCTCGGAATTCTCGTTAGCGGTGGACATAACCTTCACTTGCATCTCGTATTGGCGAGATAACTGCAAGTTGGAGATCATCTCTTCCACGGCATTGACGTTGGAACTTTCCAAAAATCCGGTGGCCATGCGCATGTTTGCGTCGGCAGGCTCAACCCCGCCAATAGCCTGATCCGGCTTTCGACGGATAAATCCATCCAAACCTTTTTCTAAAGCATCTGCCGGCGGGTTCACCAACTTCAGGCGATCAACTTCCACCAGCTGATCCGGCGGACCACCCACTGGCACAACAGATACGGTGCCGTCAGCCCCGATCAACAGGTCGTCGAACGGCGGCAAAGCAACCGGGCCACCGTTACCTAACACCAACTCGCCACTGGGCATGCGAACCAAGCCGTTCACATCGACCTGCAAGCTGCCACTGCGAGTGAACACCTCTTCGCCTTGATTGTTCTGAACCGCCAGCCAACCGTCGCCTTCAACCGCAACGTCGAGTTTTCGGCCGGTATCCATTAAAGCGCCAGCGGATAGATCAGTACCCGGGCGCTCCGTCATGGCATAGGCGCGGGTGGGATGATGCTCACCAAACACCGGCATGCTGCGGGCCTGAGCAAAATCCTTCTTGAACCCCGTGGTGTTCACGTTGGCGAGGTTGTTGGCGTGGGCACGCTGGGCCAGCATGTTCTGCTTAGCGCCAGACATTCCAATGTAGAGGGCTTTGTCCATGGGCAAACTCCTGCCGGAATTTTGACTGTTTCCAGTCTTCCTGCAGGAGTCATGCCATGTTTACATGGAAGGATTAGCGGAGGTTGATGATGGTCTGGGTGACCGCATCCGAGGTTTCAATAGTCTTGGCGTTTGCCTGATAGTTGCGCTGGGCAATGATCAGGTTGACGAGCTCTGCCGAAAGATCAACGTTGGACTCTTCTACCGAACTTGCCTTGATCGAGCCCAGAGTTCCGGTATCCGGAGCGCCGATGACCGGCTGGCCGGATTCGAAGGACTCAACCCAGGTGGTATCGCCTACCGGAGATAAACCGTTCGTGTTATTGAAGGATGCAAGCGCGACCTGCCCCAGAGCTTTCGATTGACCGTTGGTATAGCGAGCAAAGATCACCCCCTCTCCAGAAACATCCAACCCCGAAAGCCGGCCTGTCGTATAACCGTTTTGCTGCTGATTGTTCACACCAAATGTGGCGCCATACTGCGTAGCTCTGCCAAGATCCAGAACAAAGGCGGAGCTGTCAGCGGGCAGCGGAATCGGGCTCACCACACTTGAAGGATTCGCTGGTGGACCATCAGCACCATTCGGGGCACCGTTCGGATCTTTCGGCACCCAGTCAGCGATAATAATTTCGCCATTCACATCGCCGTTAATGGACTCCAGCTGACCGTCCTGGTTGAACAGAGCGGTGTATGGCTGCTGGTCCGTACCTGCAACCATCTCTCCATCAATCTCAATATAAATAGACCACTGACTTTGGCCCACACCGCCATTTGGCGATGGCTCTTTCACGAAAAACTGGGTCATTTCGTGAGTGTTGCCCAGGCTGTCATAGATCTTTGTTGAAGTGGCGTGGTTATAGGTGCGCTGGTCTATGGGGTTGAAGGCATTTATCTCGGTAAAGTCAGTTGCGTTAAAGGCAACCTCGAACGAAGTACTGCCGGAATCGGTTGTGACCCCATCCACGCTACGGTCAGTGGTTACGACCAATTCTCCGTCATAGGCTTGATTGTTCGCCAATGGCGTTCCGTTGGGAGCATCGCCATAAGCCACCTCCAAGAGCTCTCCGCTATCCTGAACAATCCTCAATACTGGGTCGGTATTAGGATCATCATCATGATCGATGACCGACGCCGAGACTGAACTCTGACTGCTATTATTAATAGCCGCAGCGACATCTTCTAAGGTAGCTACGTTTTGCAGGTCAAGAGCGATTGGCGCGGACCCGCCAATCTTAATTTCCATGCGAAAATTCGCAGCATTGCTGACATCTGAATCGCTCAACGCGGTTAACGTCGCCGACGTGCTCGCCGTCGCCGTCACACCCGGAGCGGCATTAATTGAACTGGCCGCCTCTGCAGCGGATGCGTTCGCTCCTATGGGGGAAACCTGGTAATTGCCAGTGCCGTCGTTATAGTTGAACGTAAATTCCGAACCTCTCAATGAGGCAACATTAATAGGAGCTATATTGCGAATTCGCTGCTCCAACACCGGCTGCCGCGAATCCAAATTCAAATCCGTAACCAGATTCGTAGTTCTACGCGGCGCAAGGTTTCCAGTCTCAATAGCGAGATCGCCACGCACACCAGACAAATTCCCGTCATCATCCGCCGTGTAACCCTGCACCTTCATGTTCTGGTTATTCACCACGAATCCGTCTTTATCAATCCCGAACTGACCAGCGCGGGAGAAACGGGTTTCACCATTATTACTCAGAATGAAGAAGCCATCGCCGCTGATGGCCATGTCCAGCCCACTATCGGTGAAACTAATGTTGCCCTGACCGAACGACTGCTTCACATCCTGCACCCGAACACCGTCACCAATCGGGTTGGTGCCACCACTTAAAAATCCGTTGGCGTACAGATCACCGAACTGCACCTTACTGCCTTTAAAACCGACGGTACTGGCGTTAGCAATGTTGTTGCCGGTTACATCCAGATCCACCGATGCGGCCCGCAGACCACTTAATCCTGTATTAAATGCCATGACTTATACCTCCTGGTCCGACACCGGTTCAGTTAATTTGCTTGACGTCAGACAGGGCAATCGAGCCCATGCCAGCAAGATTCAATGTAATCGAGCCACCGTTATTCAAAGACACACTGTCTACGTTCGCACTGACCATGGTGCCCAACTGCTGCGGCCCGGATGGGTAACTACCCTGTGCAACAATCTGGTACGGGCCGGGCGGCAAAGCATTGCCGTTGCCGTCTTGACCATCCCAACGAAAAGACACCACACCAGCCTTGCTGCTACCCATATCAATCTGCCGAACAAGCTCGCCTGACTGGCTCATAACCGACAGCCGCAAACCACCTGTGGAAGCAGGAACTTCAATCGTGCCGGTCACTTCGCCCTCTGCGCCCAGAATGCCCACACTGGACGGAGCCAGAACGGTCTTGCCCACCATGGCCGACGCCTGCAGCGCCTGACTAGAACGGAACTGGCCGGCCACTTCGCCTACGGTGCCAGTCAGATTCTGCATTTCTTCCAGAGAACTGAACTGAGCTAGCTGAGAAATGAAATCACCGTTGTCCTGCGGCTCCAGCGGGTTCTGATTCTTCATCTGCGCCAACATCAACTCCATGAAGGCATCTTTACCAAGCTCGCTGCCCCCCTGGGCTTTGCTGTCTTGCTGAACTCGGTACTGGCCCAGCACATCGGCGGCAGACGCTGAATTTACTGCACTCATCACTTTCTCCTCGCCCTATTACTGCTGACCCAGCGTCAAGATACGCTGCATCATGGATTTCGCGGTATTCATCACATCCACGTTCATCTGAAAACTTCGCGATGACGACATCATGTCCGCCATTTCTTCCACCACATTGACGTTCGGATAGAACACGTAACCGTCTTCGTTTGCTGCCGGATGGTTAGGCTCGTACCGCATTTGCAGCTCGGCATCGCTTTCCACGATTCCTTCAACCCGAACGCCCGCACCCGCGCCTTCTTGCGGGTTGGTACCAAAGGCTTGTTGCTCCGGGTTCAGCATGGACTGCTGAATCGCCGCGAACACGGGTTTGCGCGCTCGATAGGTGCCCTCCGTGCTTGAACTGGCGGTTTCGGCGTTGGCAATGTTCGAGGCGGTGGTGTTCAGCCGCAGTGACTGCGCGGTCATGCCCGAACCCGCGATGTCGAAAATGTTACCCAGTGACATGACTGTCTCCTTCACTCAAAAATGGCTGCGGCTTACTCACCCTTTAGGGCTTTGGTCAGTCCGGAAAATTTACTGCTGAGAAACTGGAAGCTGGCTTGGTAATCCATGGCGTTGCGCATAAAGCGGGTTTGTTCCTGTTGCGCATCTACGGTATTCCCGTCAACCGAGGGCTGGTGAGGGGTGCGGTACAACAACTCACCATCGGCCCCGGATCCTGAGGCTTCCATGTGAGAGCTGTGGGTGGTGGTCATCTGAACGCCACTCATTTCATTCTGCGCCTTCTGCATCATGGCCCGAAAGTCGATATCACGCGCCTTGTAGCCCGGGGTATCGGCGTTTGCCAGATTATTCGCCAGCACTTCTGCCCGCTTAACGCGGCCCTGAAGAGCCTGCTCATGAATACCCAATGCGCTATCGAATGAAATTGCCATGCCTGCCTCCTGAAATCTGCCCCGGCTTTCTGATCAGTCAGTGATTGCCGGTTTTGCGTTCTGAAGGGGATAAAGCAAGCAGGATGCCAAAAACAGAAAAGCCTGCAGGAACGCAGGCTTCATAGGGGGTGGGTTGAAATATTCGTGCCGTTTCAAGTCGGCAGTTCGGCAAAAACCAGGAAAAGGCGGCAAGCTGTTTCCTCATCCTGCCACCCAGCCGTCAAGCGCTCCAGGGGCGGGATTGTTCGGGCCCCAACCACTCCTCGACGAACTCTCCACTCGATGGTCGGGGAACGGGAGGCTTACGGGAAGAAACGGTTCCGGTATAAAGGAAACCTGTAATAATCTCATCTTCTGCCAAGCCCAGCCCTTCACGAATAACGGGATCGTAGGCAAAGGCGCCTGAACGCCACATGATGCCATAGCCGGCATCAGAGAGTGCCAGCGACAAGAACGACATCCCAGATGCCGCCGACATCACCTGTTCAACATCCGGTACTTTTTTGTGGGGCTTAGGCGATGCGATACCCACGATCACCATCGGCGCACGAAGCGGCGCTTTCCTGGCATTTTCACGGGCCTTCTCAGTGGCATCCACGCAGCCCGATCTCGCAAACAGCTCTCCAAGCGCAACCAATGCTTCACCTTCGATAACGAGGTACCGCCACGGACGCAGCAGCGCATGATCTGGCGCTCGAGCAGCGCACTGAAACGCCAGATCGACCACATCACGGGGCGGAGCCGGTGCCTCTAGCCGCGGTTCCGACGAGCGCTCCATAAGAAACTGGGTAATAGAACTCATATACTCTCGCTATTCATACAAGTGTGTGCAAAATCGTCGTTTCTGTTGACCTGGGTTAATTGTGGGTAATACGTAATACTGTTAACCTTTAGTCGCAGATACTACCAATAAAAAACTTTCGGCACTCACCATGAGCCACACTCAACCAAATCACAGCGCTGACAAACAGGACGTATCTACGTTCAGCGTGACCGTATGGGTGCGCCAGTAAGATGATGAGTGCTCCGGCAGAGCTTCGCAACGTTTCCGCCAGCTCCGGAAAGGTTTTATCAAACGACCCCTACGATAACACCGTCGTTATTCCCCCTATGCCAGACTACAGTGGTCGCATTCTGGCGTATGCATCTACCTCGATCATTACTGTAACCGGCGTTATCCAGGATATATTTGCACTGTGGTTTCTGTGGTTAGTGGCAATCGCCATGGTTTGGCCGCACCTTGCCCATCTGATCACCCGACGCACGTTCCTGAGAAATTCTCCGCGTATTCGCCAAAAAATGCTTCTGCTGGACTGTATTTTTGGTGGCGCGCTAATCGGTGCGCTGGGCCTGGTTGCCATTCCCTCCACCGCCATCGTTTTAATGCTGATGTTCAGCTGCCTGATTATCGGCGGCATTCGACAATGGCTGTTCGGAACAGCACTGACCGCTGCCTCACTGGCCGCTGCCGTAGCAACCTTTGGCACCGCAGACAATCTGCAAGCCCCGCTTCTGACCAGCGTCGTAGCCCTGTTGGCTACCGGCGTTTACATCTGCGTGACCGCTTATTACTCCCACGTTCAGGCAAGAGCCCTGCTCTACGCGAAAACCCAAATCCAGAACCAGCGAGAGCAATCCATTGCGCTCTCTCATAAATTGTCGAAATACCTCTCGCCACAGGTGTGGCAGTCCATCTTTACCGGCGAACGCGATGTTCGGCTGGAAACCCAGCGCAAAAAGCTGGCGGTCTTTTTTTCCGACATCAAAGGCTTCACAGAGCTGTCAGAAGAGATGGAACCCGAAGCCCTTACCGAGCTCCTGAACCACTACTTCAATGAAATGTCCCAGGTAGCGCTGCGCTATGGAGGCACCATCGACAAGTTTGTTGGCGACTCCATTATGGTATTTTTTGGCGACCCGACCAGCCGCGGTCAGCGTGAAGATGCCTTTGCGTGCGTATCCATGGCCATCGACATGCGCAAACACATGAAGATCATGCGGCAGAAATGGCGCAGTCAGGGCATTAAAACCCCGCTGGAAATACGCATGGGAATCAGCACGGGATACACCACCGTCGGCAACTTTGGCGCCGAGAACCGTATGGATTACACCATCATCGGCAAAGAAGTGAACCTGGCCAGCCGGCTTGAATCACTGGCCGAAGCTGGCGAGATTCTAATTTCCTACGAGACCTTCTCGCTGATCAAAGACCGCATCATGTGCCGGGACAAAGGCGAAATTACCGTAAAAGGCTTCGGCAAGCCGGTGCCGATTTACGAAGTCGTCGACTTCCGCCGGGACATGGGGCCCAACCGCAGCTTTCTGGAACACGAACACAGCGGCTTTGCCATGTATCTGGATTCGGACAAGATCACCGAGCGCGAGCGCAGAGCGATTCTGACCGCACTCGAAGATGCCGCCGATCGCCTCCGACAGGAAGACGACTCAGACTAACCTCGCCTACTGCCGAACCAGCCTCGGCCCCACGCCATCCTCAGGGCAAGTGCTTCGCCAAGGGTTAATATCCAACCCGCCCCGGCGAGTGTATCGGGCACACACCATCAATTCCGTGGGCTTACAACGCTGCATCAAATCGGTAAACACGGTTTCTACACAGTGCTCATGAAAGTCTTGTTTCTGGCGGAAGCTGATGATGTAACGCAGCAATCCAGCCCGATCAATGGCCGGACCGGTATAGCGGATAAAGATCGTTGCCCAATCGGGCTGCCCCGTGACCGGGCAGTTACTCTTCAACAAGTGAGAACAGAGCCCCTCCGTTACCTCGGGACCATTCGCCAACAGCGAATCCGGCGCGTATTCGTACACGACATCGCCCACCGCCTCGTTATCGATCAACTCGCAGCCGTCTGGCCGGCCCACCGCCGGGGCAGTTTCATCGACACTACGCATCTGCACGTGAACAGCACCGCCACACACCTTGGACAAATCCCGGATGATCGTTTCTGTGACTTGCGCTTCAGACGAAAAAACTTGCTGATTCAGAGAGTTGAGATACAACTTTAAAGATTTACTCTCAACAATCGAAGGCGAGGCAGCGGGGAAGCGAATCTCCGCCCACGCCACCACAGGCACGCCACCGGGGCGCAGCCAGGACAGCTCCCATGCCTGCCACATATCTTCGCCAAACCAGGGCCAGCGCCCATCCTCAAGTCCAATACGCCGGCGATTCTCTTCCCGGGCTACCGGAAACAACAGCGAAGGATCGTACTGATCCGGGTAGTCGCTGGATTTCCCCAGCGGAGCGTTATCAAGTGCCATATCGGTTACCGGGTTCCAAATTAGTGTCGAATGCCTTTGCCGCGCGCCAACATGCGCAAGGCAATAACGGAAAGCAGAACAATAAAGCCCAGAATCATACCAAGCGAAACGAACGGATTAACATCCGAAACACCCAGTATGCCGTAGCGAAAGCCATTCACCATGTACAGAATCGGGTTGGCTAACGATACGTTCTGCCAGAACGTTGGCAAAAGATCGATGCTGTAAAACACCCCGCCAAGGTAGGTTAGCGGCGTGAGCACGAACGTCGGTACAATCGAGATATCATCGAACTTGGTTGCCAACATGGCGTTGATAAAACCACCCAGCGAGAACAGCGCCGAGGTCAGGAAAACGGTAATAATCACCATCGGCAAGTTATGGATTGCCAGCTGCGTAAAGGCCAGCGACAACAGCGTTACAATCAGCCCGATAATCAGTCCACGGGACATGCCACCAACAACATAGCCGGCCAGAATCGTCCAGTTAGGCACCGGCGACACCAACAACTCTTCGATGCTGCGCTGGAACTTCATCGAGAAAAACGACGACACCACGTTAGCGTATGAGTTGGTGATCACCGCCATCATGATCAGCCCCGGGACAATAAACTGCATGTAGTCAAAGCCGCCCATATCACCAATGCGTGAGCCAATCAAACTACCAAAGATGATGAAATACAGCGTCATGGTGACCGCGGGTGGCAGCAGTGTCTGCGGCCAGATCCGTGTAAACCGCCGAATTTCTCGCAGAACGATGGTCTGAAACGCCGTCCAGAGTGCCAGAGGTGTCATGCTGCGCCCTCCTTCGTCTTTTTGGCTTCAGCCGCATTCTCTTCCACCATTCGCACAAACAACTCTTCGAGGCGGTTAGCCTTGGTTCGCATACTGCTAACCTTGATACCTTGCTTTTCCAATTCCATGAAGAGTGCGTTGAGCCCCTGCCCTTTCGCCACCTCGACTTCCAGCGCACCATCGCCGTTAATCGCGCATTTAAATCCGCCCAGCTCGGGTGCGGCATCCAGTGTTTGTTCGGTATCCAGAATAAAGGCCTCGACACTCAATTGCTGAAGCAATTCCCGCTTGCTGGTGTGACGAATGATCTCGCCATGGTCAATGATGGCGATATTCCGGCACAGAGCTTCCGCTTCTTCCAGATAATGGGTGGTCAGGATAATGGTGGTGCCCTGCCGGTTAATTTCTTCAAGAAACTGCCACATGGAGCGGCGCAGCTCGATGTCCACACCGGCGGTGGGCTCATCCAGTATTAACAACCGCGGCTCATGCACCAATGCTCGCGCTATCATAAGACGCCGTTTCATGCCTCCAGACAACATGCGGGCCGGAGTATCGCGTTTGTCCCACAATCCCAGTTTTTTCAAATATTTCTCGGCGGACACGCGGGCCTTTTTCAGGGGAATTCCGTAGTACCCCGCCTGCGTGGTGACAATATCAAATACCTTTTCAAACTGATTGAAATTAAACTCCTGAGGCACCACACCGAGGTTAAGCTTCGCATCCGATAACTCAGTATCAATATCCTTGCCGAATACTCGGACCTTACCCGACGACTTGTTCACCAGCGACGACACGATTCCCAGTGTGGTCGATTTGCCCGCGCCATTAGGGCCCAACAAAGCAAAAAAATCGCCCTCAGCGACCTGGAGATCGATTCCTTTCAGGGCGTAGAAACCATCGCCATAACGTTTCTCAAGTCCTTCAATTTCCAATGCATAGGTCATAAGTGGAACCGCTGTTAATGAATGCACCGCACGAGCGAAAAATATGTAGTGCGCTATGTGATTGAGGCATTTCACCAAATTTCAAGGCAGTGCGCGACATTCATCAGCCACGCACGAAACCCCCAAACTGCGACAGGTTTCCCGATATAGACGAACCACCCTCCCTATAATGCCGTTACAACAACTTACAAAGCCTGTAACTGCCTCTGGCTAATCAGGTGACCGCGAAGGGATTGTACGACACACCATGGAACTCGCTCATCTGCGCCATCTACTACTGACACTCTCCACCGCCTTTCTATTGTCAGCATGCTTTGACGATGGAGGCTCCGGTTCAGACGATGCCCTCACCGGCCAAATCCAAAGCCGCGGCATAAGCGGCCTGACTTACACGACCAGCTCCCGTCAAAACACAACCGATGCCCAAGGCAGGTTTCAATATTACCCCGGCGAAACCTTGTCTCTGAAAGTCGGCGCACTTTCAATCGCGGAAAACATACCGGCGAAAGCATTTGTCAGCTTTCTCGACTTTCAACCAGAACTTCGCGATGCGTTAGAAACCGCCAAGATTGATAGTCAAAATCTCAGCGATCACGCGTTAACCGAGTCATCGCTGCTCAATAACCAAGAACTGCTAAACCGCACCCGATTCCTGATGGCGCTGAACTGGACGGAAATCATCCAAGACAGCAAAGGCATCGACATCCGGCATCGGGTGATCGACCAGCTTAACGCTGCGATAAACGACCCGGCTCTCCCCTCGGAGGTCGATTTCGCGATACCCACGGCCGAGTTTGAAGCACCAGAATCTGCTGCAAACCAGTTGTTAGCCAGCATCTGTTTTTACGAAAAAGACGATCAGTTGTGCCAACAACCTCCTACGCTGACAGATATTGAAAGTGCGCCAGAACGGCCCGACAACGACGAAGAAATCGACCCCGACACAACCTACAAGCAGGACCTAAAAGCCTTGCGAGAGCGCATATTACAATCCGTTCGGAGCATCGAGGACATCGACACCCAGGGCGCCAAAGAGTATCTGACCAAAGAGCTGGCAGGCATCACTAATGCAATCAGCAGACAATACTATCTTTCAGGCCATGCCGCCTCGCACCCGGCAAGTGACACCGCCTTGAAACCCCTCTCGATTCGAAAAGTGGGCGGCGATATCGCCCTGGCAAAGAATGGAATCGAAGCAATCAGTACACGCCCACAAGACGTATCCGTTCATACCTGGAGCTGGCAAGAAGCGAGCGTCGAATACTTCGTGGACGGCAGCGCTGGCAGCGAGTCTGAAATTCTGATCAACTTCAAGCCGGCAAAAGACTATCGCTGGATTCGAAAGTCGCTCCGGGTACTGGTCACCGAGTAAAAATCTTGCCGAGCGACCAGCGAGGCTCGTTGGTCGCATCCAGAGCCATCAGGTCCAGACCCTCGGTACCATGCGGCAGACACTCTCGAACCGCAAGAACTTCGCCTTGTGTTCTTGCTTCGTTATAACGTGCAAGATCAACCACCCTCCCGCTCTTGAAGGAACCTTTCTCGCTCGCTTGCAACACCATAACGCTCGGCCATAGCCGGCGCTCCGGACTATGCGAGACAACCACTCCGCGGCTACCGTCATTCAGCTCAACCAAGGTCCCCGCGGGGTAAACGCCTACAGCCTGGATAAACGCCTCGACCAAATCCTTCTGAAACTCGATATTGCGCATCTCATAGAGTAAACCCACTGCCTTAGCGGGTGTCATGGGTTCTTGCCCCTCACGGGGCGCGATCAATGATTCGAAGAACTCGGCAATACCTGCCACTTTTGCCAGCAAAGGAATCCGCTCGCCACCCAATCCAACGGGAAAGCCCGAGCCGTTATGGCGCTCTCTATGGCCTTGGACGACACTAAGCACCGCCTTGGAAACCCCGGATGGCTTCAGAATCTCAACGCCTCGCTGCACATACGTCCTGAAAACCTCGTAATCTTCCACGGACAGTTGCTGCTCACTCTCAACGATCTCTATCGGCAACGTGGTCTTGCCGACCTGAGACAACAAACAACCTGCACCCAGATGATTCAAAAGCCCTTCATTAAGACCAAGCTGGCGCCCAACCACCAGGGCCCATACCGATGTATTTAAGGCATGACGATACACAAAATCATCGTATTGACGCGTTCGGCTCAACCATAAGAGCGCACTGGGCTGCCGACAGACACTTTTCACCATTTTTCTGGTAACGTCCGCGACCAGACGGGCATCTACACCGGCCTCTGAACGAACCGAATCGAACATTCTCTCAAGCGCGCCTTCGGCATCACCCAACAGTTTTCTCGAGGTTTTGATTTCTTTCTTTAGGGTAGTACTGACTTTGTGGTTTACCGGCTCACGAATACTAAGCGGCGGAAGTTCAATCTCTTCCCGACCTTTAGCTCTTTGCCTTGAGCGAGCCTGGAACCCCACAACATGCGGCAAGTTTACATCAGCGGAATCGCGGGTTTCCGGCTCGTCGATCATCACCCATTTGCAGTGAGAGACGAGCGCCCGCACGTCGTTTTGCGAGCGAATATAGAAGCCCTGAATCGGAAAAGGAGTTTCATGCCACGGTCGATCCAGATCAGACACGAACATGCCAATCTCCAGATCATGAACCCCTAGCTTTCGTTGCTGAACCCCCACCACTTTCCCCTCAGATACAAATGTCTCAAGGTACTCAGTGTGACATGCCGGAGCATAGCTGCCATTACCATTTTGTAGAGAAGCGTCACGAAAGCAGGCTCAAAGGTAACCCTGCACAACAATTCGCAACGGAATGTATAGATGAGACCCAGTGCGCACAAATGGAACCGGCACAATCAATCAGCTTTACACACCGAATCATCAAACTCTGGCAGCCGGGCGCTGAGCGATCCGCGGGGCACTTTGCGTGCGTACACTGTATAAGCCACGGATGAAGCGCGGAGGTAATCCATGTTCACCACCTCATCGCTTTTTGAAATCTCGGTGTCTATAGGCCGGCACACGACAGATAACCGGAACTTCGCACCGATGTCCGCAATGCGCTCAACCGACTCTGGCCCAACCACTTGCATACAGGCAATTTCGCTTGCCGGGCCGCTCTTGAACACACTCACATCCTGACTTTTCTCACCGCAAGCCCTCACACCCGCGGCACAACTGCCCGCCTGGTCATGGCTGTCGTCGGCAAGCCGCCAGACCCGATCGCTGCATTGGGTTTCAACCTTCATGGTGGTCGATTGGTCGCGCATGAACGACCAGCCCGGATAGTCTGCGGTCTGCCACGACACTCTTATCTGGCGTGATTCTCCCGACGACGTTTCACCCGGGAACATTGCGTAATGGGTGTAATAACTGGCACACCCCTGAAGCGCCGAAATCAATAAACCAACGCAAAAGAGTTTTATACGAGAGGTATCAATCAACAACATGGAAACAGGCCTTCCCAAGCACATGAATTCGCCACCATCCTTTTTGACAGACCTTCGGGCTATTCGCTGTCCAACGCAAATTGCAGCCCATACCCGTCATCGGTCTTACGCACCACCACCATATTCAATACAGGCGCTGGCACCGGCAACCCCTGCACCTGGACAACCACCTTGTCTCCGAGCTTCGGCGCAAATGAGACCCCTTCCAGTGCAATAAAAATACCACCGTCGGAAATATCACGGGTCGGGAAAATATGCTCCCCCAGCTCTTCATGGATGACCTTTACTCTTGCACTCATCGCCGTGCGACCGTGCTCCCTGCGATCAGTTGTGGACATTCGGGGATTCCTAAGAAGTGACGTCTTTTTATAGTGTTAAGAAGCATACCATCATTTTTATAACAATATGCCAACAGAGTTGTTGACTCAAAGCTCATCATGAATGAGAATGCTTTTCGTTTTGATATGCCGTTGATACCCAATCACAGCACGCATTCACAAGCATCAACATTAAAGGAAAGCACCTATGCGAATGAAACTAGCCGCAACCGCCGCCATGGCACTCGCAGCCATGCCGCTCAGCGCCTCAGCCGATGGCGAAGTCAACATCTATTCTTATCGCCAAGCATACCTGCTAGAACCTTTATTGAACGCATTCACCGAAGAAACCGGCATTGAAGCCAACGTCGTTTTTGCCAAGCAAGGCCTCGCTGAGCGCCTTGAGCGCGAAGGCCGCAACAGCCCCGCTGACGTTGTCATGACAGTGGACATCTCCCGCATCAATGAACTGGTCGAAAGAGACCTGGTCGCGGGCGTAGAATCGGAAACACTGTCCGAAAACATTCCTGAGAACCTGCGCCACCCGGAAGGTAAATGGTACGCCCTGACCACCCGTGGCCGCCTGATCTTTGCCTCTAAAGACCGGGTAAAAGAAGGTGAAATCACCAGTTACGAAGAGCTGGCGGATCCGAAGTGGGAAGATCGCATCTGTACCCGCAGCGGCAAGCACCCCTATAACATCGCGCTTATTTCTTCCATGATCGCTCATCACGGCGAAGCAGAAACCGAAGCGTGGCTGAAAGGCGTTAAAAACAATCTCGCTCGCAAGCCACAGGGCGGCGACCGCGATCAGATCAAGGCGATTGCTGAGGGCGAGTGCGATCTCTCCATCGGCAACAGCTACTACTACGGCAACATGCTGAAAGACGAAAACCAGCGCCCAATCGCTGAGCAAGTGAACCTGATCTTCCCGAACGCTGAAGGTCGCGGTACTCACGTTAACATCAGTGGCATCTCACTAACCAAGAGCGCGCCGAACAAAGACAACGCCATTAAACTGATGGAGTTCTTGTCGTCGCCAGAAGCCCAGCGCATCTACGCTGAAGCCAACACCGAGTACCCGGCTAACCCAGAGGTGAAGCCAACCGGTATGGTTGCAGAATGGGGCGAAATCAACCCGGACGACCTGTCGCTGCAGGAAATTGCTGAAAACCGCAATGCAGCTGTCAAACTGGTCGATCGCGTAGACTACGACAGCTAAAGTATCGTCGTTACTTCAGATGATGCGAAAGGGTGCATGGTAAATGCACCCTTTTTTCGTTATTGACACGCCTCAAGATGACTCGAGTCATTGCAGGGAACCGGCTCAGTAACTAAAATCGCAACACTTCTCATCACCACTTACAAATACAGGAACGCCATGACTGAGGTTGTTAGCAGTGCCGACTCAGGGCTTTCACAACCCCTACTGGCAAAACGCACCTCGAAACGTTGGCTTTTAAGCGCCATCATCACCACGGCCATCGTTGCGCTACCTGTTCTTGCCGTTATTTTTCTCGCTCTGTTCCCTGAAGAAAATATCTGGCCGCACTTAATCAGCACCACCCTGCCCCGTTACCTCATAACCACCATTCAGCTCATGGTTGGCGTTGGCGCGCTGACATTGATCATCGGGCTTTCCACGGCGTGGGCGGTTACGATGTGCGACTTTCCGGGCCGAAAATTTTTCGAGTGGGCGCTACTGTTACCCTTTGCCGTACCGGCCTATGTCATCGCTTACGTATACACCAGTCTGCTGGACTATGCCGGCCCGGTTCAAAGAGCACTCCGTGAGTGGTTTGGCTGGCAGAATGCCAGCGAATACTGGTTTCCGGAAATCCGCAGCCTGGAAGGCGCAACGCTGATGATCGGTCTGGTGCTCTACCCTTACGTGTATCTTTTGGGCCGTGCCGCGTTCCTCGAGCAATCACCGTCGCTTTTTGCCGTCAGCCGAAGTCTTGGCCACTCCGCCTTAAGTACGTTCTTTAAAGTGGTATTACCCATTGCGCGACCTGCCATCGCGGTTGGGCTTTCCCTCGTGTTGATGGAAACGCTGAATGATTTTGGCACGGTCGATTTCTTTGCAGTACAAACGCTCACCCGCGGCCTGTTCGATACCTGGATGAACCTGGGCAACCTTGGCGGAGCAGCGCAAATTGCGACCACCATGCTCATCTTCGTGGTAATCCTTGTTACCCTTGAACGCTACTCACGTCGCCGGCAGCAGCAGTTCGCCGCCCGGGACAACCGGGATCCGATTCGCCGCTTCAGCATGTCGTTTCCACGCCAGATGATCTGCGTGGCGGTTTGTGCAATCCCGTTGATCTTTGGCTTCCTGATTCCCGGAGCAACCCTTGGTTACTACGCATGGGAATACTTCGATGTCAGCTGGAACCCGGATTTCGTGCGCAACACCCTGAACAGCCTGTTTCTTTCGGGCACAGCCGCACTAACCACCCTGATCATTGGCGTCACTCTCGCTTACAGCCGTCGCCTTCATAATACGAGAGGCATGAAAGTTCTGATGCGCCTGTCCAGCCTGGGGTACGCCATGCCCGGCGCTGTGCTTGCGGTTGGCGTGATCGTTCCTCTTGCCGGTTTCGACAACTGGCTTGATTCGTTGATGCGTGATTACGTGGGCATAAGTACAGGTTTGCTGTTAAGCGGCTCTGCATTCGCCCTGGTATTCGCTTACACGGTTCGTTTCCTTGCAGTATCGGCCGGTAGCGTCGAAAGCGCCCTGCAAAAAATAACCCCCAGCATGGACATGGCGTCCCGCTCACTGGGCCACAGCCCAGGCAAAACACTGCTCAATGTTCATCTCCCTATGTTACGCGGAACGCTGCTAACAGCCGCCTTGGTTGTATTCGTAGACTGCATGAAGGAGCTGCCAGCAACCTTGATCCTTCGGCCCTTCAACTACGAAACCCTGGCAACTTATGTATACCAGTTTGCCTCTGATGAGCAGCTTTACCACAGCGCCCTGCCCGCTTTGATTATTGTGTTGGCTGGCATTATCCCCATCATCCTGATGAGCCGATCCATTTCCAACTCCCGCACCATGAGCTGATCTGTCCCACACCAGACACAAAAAAGGCCCGACATTGTCGGGCCTTTTTGATCAAGCACTCGGCTTAGAGCTTACTGCCAAATCACCTTCTGCTTCTGAGCGTACCAAGCGTCAACTTTCGCCTGATAGGCATCTTCAACCACATTGCGCTTAAGCTTGAGCGTTGGCGTCAGGAAGCTGTTTTCGATAGACCATTCATCGCTAACAACGGTGATGAACGCCAATTGCTCGTGAGGATCCACCGTCTTGTTAACCTGTTCGATCAGGTTCTTGAAACTTTCTTCGATCTCAGCCCGGAAGGCCGCATCAGCCGACTTCGGACGAATCTCTTCAGACAACACCACCAGTGCGTGCGGCTGAGTCTGATTAGCGCCGGAAACACACACCATCTCGATCGCGTCGTGCGACATCAGGCTGTTTTCGATCGGCGCAGGAGCAATGTACTTGCCTTTACTGGTTTTAAAGATTTCTTTGATGCGGCCGGTCAGTTTCAAGCGACCCATTTCATCAATTTCGCCTTTATCACCCGTCCGAAGGAAGCCGTCTTCAGTGAAAGCTTCGGCGGTTTTCTCTTCGTCTTTGTAATAGCCCATCATTGTAGCCGGGCTTTTCACCAGAATTTCGCCGATTTCGCTGATCTTGGTTTCAACACCGGGCAATGCCTCACCAACATATCCGGTGCGAGTGCGGCCGGGCTTATTCATATGAGAATAGGCAAAGTTTTCAGACATGCCGTAACCTTCAAGCAGCTCCAGGCCAAGGTTGCGATACCAGTCCAGAACATCGTGAGACAAAGGTGCAGACCCGGAACCGGCCAGTTTTACCTTGCTCAAACCAAGCCCTTTGAGCACCTTCTTCTTAATAACCTTGTTAAGCAACGGAACCTTGAGCAAACGCTCCAGCTTCTTCTTCGGAAGCTTCTGCAGAACACCGTGCTGGAACTTCACCCACAGGCGGGGTACCGACAGGAACAGGGTCGGCTCGGCTCGCTGCAGATCGGCCACAAAGGTATCAAGGGATTCCGCAAAGTACAGCTCAAAACCTGAATACAGTGAGCCGAGTTCTACGAACGTACGCTCAAATACGTGAGCCAACGGCAAGTAGGACAACATACGTTCATTCGGCCCTACACCCAGCGTCTGCGTACCACCAACAGCAGCAAATGCCATATTCTCGAAGCTGAGCATGACGCCCTTCGGACGACCGGTACTACCCGAGGTGTAAACAATCGTGGCCAGTTCGCTGGCTTCGCGCTGCGGCTTGCCTTCCAGCGGCGGGTACTTGGCAACAATATCGTCCCAGGTTTCAAAATTATTGGACGGACTCAAGGGGTAAGATATGCAGCGAACAGAATCTGGCACGCCAGGCTTCATCATTTCCCAGTCGTCCAACTTGCCGACGAACAGCACGTCACATTCCGCGTGGCCAAGGATGTAGTTAACAGTGTCAGCGTTCAGCGTTGGATACAACGGCACCGAAATATGGCCGGCCAACCAAATTGCCCAATCGGTCATGACCCAGTGAGCACAGTTCTTGGAAATCAGGCCGATGCGGCTCTTTTCCGGCAGGTTGAGGGATTTCAGGTACGCCGCCATCCGACGAGCTTCGTCGATCGCGCGCCCCCACGTATATTCAACAACCTGGCCATTTCCGATTGGCTGAGTCATGTAGAGGGCGTTGGCGTTCGTGGCCTCCCAGTGGTAGACCATATCGAGCGGGAGTTTTTGGTTGGAGTCCATGGATCTTCCTGTCTTTTCTTTATAGTTGGATGACTTGCGTATTATTAGACTTTAGTCGCGCATTGCAACATGTGAGTGTATATCCAAATGTTGTCAATACGAAACCTTTTCAATTCATCAGCGCTTCGCCACTTTAAACCTGAAAACTGTCGATAGTCACTACCCTCAATGCCGTAAGCCTGTGTTAAACTGGCCAACTTTAAGTTTTCAACCCTGCACACTAGGGAAAACAACCCCAAAAACCGGAGATGGGCATATGGCCAAAAAGACCCTGCGCACCTTGCTCGGCGCGTCCTTGCTGGCGGCTGCCAGCCTGGTACAGGCTGAAGACACGCGCGTTGTAGCCATCACGCAAATTGTTGAACACCCTGCTCTAGATGCGGCTCACCAAGGCGTGAAAGACGAACTTGCAGAGCACGGATACATTGACGGCGAAAACTTGCGCCTCATGCATGAAAGTGCTCAGGGCAATTCCGCCATCGCGACGCAGATCGCCCGTAAATTTGTTGGCGAAAGCCCGGATGTCATCGTCGCCATCGCCACACCTTCTGCACAAACCGTTGCCGCAGCTGCACGCAAAACCCCTGTCGTGTTTTCAGCGGTAACTGACCCGGTAGCGGCCAAGCTGGTTAAAAGCTGGGAAGCGCCAGGCGCCAACATTACCGGCGTGAGCGACATGCTTCCCATTGAGAAGCACATCGACTTGCTGCAACGCGTTCTGCCAGATGCCAAGCGCATCGGAACCGTTTATAACCCGGGCGAAGCCAACGCGGTTGCTCTGATCGAGCTTCTGGAAGAACGTCTCGCAGCCCGCGGTTTGGAGCTGGTAAAAGGTGCCGCAACCAAAACATCTGAAGTACTGGGCGCAGCCCGCTCTCTGGTAGGAAAAGCCGACGCGATTTATCTGACCACCGATAACACGGTCATTAGCGCCGCAGAAGCCGTGGTCTCCGTAGGTGAGCGTTCTGACATCCCCGTCTTTGCTGCAGATACGGCAACCGTAGCCCGCGGCGCTGTGGCAGCACTGGGCTTTGATTACTACAAGCACGGCCGTCAGACCGGAGCGATGGTTGTTCGCATCCTGGAAGGTGCCGAGACAGCCACCATGCCTGTAGAAACCATGGAAGAACTTGACCTGTTTGTGAACCCGGCCGCCGGAGAGCGCATGGGCATCACACTGTCTGAAGACGTTATCAAGGACGCCAAAGAAGTCGTCAACAGCGACAAATAATGCCTGACCAACACGGGCGAGCCTCACGAGGGCCCGCCCGTTTTCTTTCTCGGTGACTTATTACCCATGTTAAGCGAAATCGCATTCTACGGTGCTCTTGAAACCGGCCTCATTTATGGCCTGGTTGCTTTTGGTATCTATCTTTCTTTCCGTGTTCTGGATTTTCCAGATCTAACAGTTGACGGCAGCTTTCCATTAGGCGCTGCTGTAGCCGCTGTTCTCATTATTTCAGGCTGGAACCCGTGGCTTGCTACCGGCATGGCTGTCCTAGCAGGCATGGCGGCCGGTGCAGTAACAGCCATTTTGAATGTAAAACTCAACATTCTGAACCTGCTTGCCTCCATCCTGACCATGATCGCGCTGTATTCCGTTAACCTGCGCATCATGGGGCGCCCAAACCTGGCACTGTTAACTGAAGACACTGTGCTGACACCCTGGTACGACATCGAGTTTCTCGAATTTCATCAGGTATCGGTTGTCCTGTTCGCCATTGTTGTCGCCATCTCGTTAATACTCCTCTGGCGATTCATGAAGTCTGAAACCGGCCTCGCCATGCGCGCGACCGGCGCCAATGCACGAATGGCTCGTGCTCAAGGTATCGCCACCGGTGGCATGATTATTTTCGGTGTTGCGCTTTCGAACGGTCTGGTTGGCCTTGCTGGCGCACTCTTTGCCCAAAGCCAGGGTGCGGCGGATGTCACCATGGGCGTAGGCGTGATCGTTATCGGCCTTGCCTCTCTTATTGGTGGGGAAGCCGTTATTACGCCCTCATCGGTTATGCGAGCACTGATTGCCTGCGTGATTGGCGCGATCATTTACCGACTGGCCATCGCTTTTGCACTGAATGCCGATGTTCTCGGGCTTCAGGCGCAGGACCTCAACCTGATCACAGCCGTTCTGGTAACCCTGGCGATTGTCTTGCCGGGCGTGCGCACCAACCTTACAAACCGCTTTAGCCGCAAGAAAGCCTGAGGAGGCCCTATGATCAGCGCAACCGATCTTAAGCTCACCTTTGGCAAGGGAACGCCTCTGGAGAATCCCGCCTTGCGAGGCATGAGCCTGACCGTCAATCAGGGCGAATTTGTGACCGTGATCGGCAGTAATGGTGCCGGTAAATCGACGTTTCTGAACGCCCTGTCCGGCGAGGTTATGGTCGATAGCGGCAAAATCGTCGTCGATAACGTGGATGTCACCAAGCTGCCGACCCACAAACGGGCTGGCCGCGTGGCACGAGTATTCCAGGATCCACTGGCCGGTACCTGCGAAGGCTTGAGCATTGAGGAGAATCTGGCACTTGCCATTAAACGCGGCCAACGCCGTGGCCTGACCAGCGCCGTCAAACGGCAATACCTCGCTCAGTTCCGGGAAAGCCTGTCTACGCTGAAGCTTGGCTTGGAAAACCGTCTTGGCGACAAGATGGGACTGCTGTCAGGTGGCCAACGTCAGGCCGTCAGCCTGCTGATGGCGAGCCTCACGCCCTCTTCGATTCTCTTGTTGGATGAACACACCGCCGCGCTGGACCCCAAAACGGCCGCGTTCGTACTGGAGTTAACCACCAAGATCATTGAAGAGCAGAAGCTGACAGCCTTGATGGTGACTCACAGCATGAAACAGGCCCTCGAAGTTGGCACCCGTACGGTGATGCTGCACCAAGGCCAGGTGGTGTTCGACATAAAAG
This sequence comes from Marinobacter sp. MDS2, assembly GCF_030718085.1. Taxonomy (NCBI): domain Bacteria; kingdom Pseudomonadati; phylum Pseudomonadota; class Gammaproteobacteria; order Pseudomonadales; family Marinobacteraceae; genus Marinobacter; species Marinobacter sp. MDS2. The sequence goes on along the minus strand of NZ_JAVAJF010000003.1, from coordinate 163,091 downwards.
GAAAAGAACGTGAAGGCCTGGAAGTGAAAGACCTCCTCGAACTGTTTGAAAAACAACGAGGAATCACTGTGGATGACGACAGCCTATTGCTAGGCTAATGAAAAACGGGAGCCAACTTGGCTCCCGTTTTTACAACAGTCAACGCCAGGAATTAGTGGCCATATATCCGCATCGACGTATTACTGATTGCCAGATTATCCAAAGCAAGCGAACCGATTGACGTTCCTCCGACGATCACGCCCCCTATCCGTACATCAGCTTCGAACGTTTGCAAATCAACTGCAAGACTCTGAACGCCCTGAGAGTTCGTGGCCTTGTATATATCGAGTTCTACAGGGGCAAACACCCTTAAAGGTTGAGGCGCCTGCAGATCATAATCTGCACCGGTCACTTCTAAATCCCTTATGCCCAGCGCCAGGAAAGGCACATCGAAATCCATATCATCAATAGCGATATCCGTTTTAAAGTTTAGCTTGTCTGTCGCTGTATCTATCCGAATCGTACCGGAGCCGATCAGTGCATCCATCTTGAAGTTATCAAGAATGGTAGTGGAACCGCCGCTACCAATCAGATTCCAGGCACCAGTAGACACGTTGAAATCCACCGCATTGAAGGCTAAAGGTAATAGATTGATGATGGCATCGCCATCTCTCGCCACATCGATATTGATCCGGACGTTATCCAAACGATCGGTAGCGGCCCCGTTCATGTTCAACCCCATCTCTGAAAACATATCCGTACGATTGGCACCGCCAACGAATATGTCATTGACCTCCAGCGATCCTTCATCGGTATAGATAAAACGGTCGATGTTAAGTTTCGTCTCAAGCTCGATGGTTACACCGGCCTGCCCGGTGATATTTCCCATGAAAGCTTCATCCAGCGGCTGAAAGCCGGAATCTGCAAAAGCCAGCGTCGGTACTCCGCTAACGAACAGCGCTAATAATGTTGGTTTCAGGCCTTTCATTATTTTTTTCCTTGTATAGTATTAGCCAATTCCTATGGGCCACTGCAGACGTACGACACCACCACTGCAGTTTACCGATACGTCGCTATACAAGACGTGCAATGCTCACATATTCCTCAACTTGTTCACTTATAAATCAGCGCTTAAATTCGTACTGATCTGCCGATTTTTTCTGAGCGAGCCAGCAGCTCACGCCCCGTGCGGTGTTGCGAACTTTCAAGTGTTTTCTCATTGAATTTCTTTGCCCGCGCCTCTCAATTCATAGGTTATCCCTTATTCACAAAACACTATATCCTGTTATACTCATCGAAAATTAACCCATATATAGGGTTATAGACGAGAAGACAGTTATTAAAAAAGCAGAGGGTGGCAATGAACGCTAAGGCACAGGCAGTGATCACAACGATTCCCATGCAGGAAGCTTCGCTCGACATCTGGGCCAGCAAATATCAGCTGAAAACCAAGACCGGCGAGTCTGTCGATAAAGACATTAACGCAACCTACGAGCGGGTCGCCAAAGCCCTTGCCGAAGTGGAAAAAAAGAATGTACGCGACAAGTACATGAAAGAATTCCTGTGGGCTTTGCAGAACGGCGCAATTCCCGCTGGCCGGATCACCTCCAATGCGGGCGCCGAAGCGCACAAACCGGCAACCTCGACCATTAACTGCACGGTTTCCGGCAACATCCACGATTCCATGAACGACATTCTGGAGAAAAACCACGAAGCCGGCCTAACCCTCAAGGCTGGTTGTGGTATTGGTTATGAGTTTTCCACTCTGCGTCCCCGTGGTGCCTACGTGGCTGGCGCTGGAGCAACCACTTCTGGCCCGCTGTCGTTCATGGATATCTTTGATCGCATGTGCTTCACCGTCTCCTCTGCTGGCGGTCGTCGCGGTGCGCAAATGGCCACCTTTGACGTTCATCACCCTGACGTCATCGAGTTTATTCAAGCCAAACGAGAAGACGGTCGCTTGCGTCAGTTCAACCTGTCTCTGCTGATCACCGAAGATTTCATCGAAGCCGTCCGCAATGGCGAGGACTGGCATCTGTCTTTCCCGGTCAGCCGTAAAGAGGTAGAGCAAGAAGAGCTTGACCTGACCGACACCAGCAAATTCCTTTACCGCGACTTCCCGGTGCAGGACAGCTACGTGGTGAACGATGAAGGCAAGGTGGCCTGCCGCATCTATAAAACGGTAAAAGCCCAGTTCATCTGGGACACCATCATGACCAGCACCTACGACTACGCCGAGCCAGGTTTCATCCTGATCGACAAGGTCAACCAGATGAACAACAACTGGTTCTGCGAGGACATCCGTGCCACCAACCCTTGTGGCGAACAGCCTCTGCCTCCCTACGGTAGCTGCCTGCTGGGTTCTGTGAACCTGACCAAGTTCGTGGACTACCCGTTCACCGAAAAAGCCAGTTTCAACTACGAAAAGTACCGCAAAGTTGTGGGCACGTTCACCCGCATGCTGGACAACGTGGTAGAAATCAACGGTTTGCCGCTGGAAGAACAGCGCCATGAAATCACCTACAAGCGCCGTCACGGCATGGGCATTCTGGGCTTGGGCTCTACCCTTGCGATGCTTCGCATGCCCTACGGCTCTGATGAATCCGTCGCCTTTACCGAAGAAGTTGTTCGCGAGATGGCCGTTGAAGGCTGGCGCCAGTCCTTGTCGCTTGCTGAAGAAAAAGGCGCAGCCCCCATCATGGACGACGAATTTGAAGTGACGCCCAAGATGCTGGCCAAGTGCCCCGAGCTTGCCAAAGACGGCCACAAAGTTGGCGACAAGCTGAAAGGTAAAGTACTCCACGCCAAGTACAGCCGCTACATGCAGAAGATTGGCGAAGTTGATCCGGAGCTGGTTGAAAAGCTGGCAGAGAAAGGTGGTCGATTCACTCACCACACCTCGATCGCACCAACTGGAACCATCAGCTTGTCGCTGGCTAACAACGCCAGTAACGGTATTGAACCGAGCTTCTCGCACCACTACGCTCGCAACATTATCCGCGAAGGCCGCAAGACCAAAGAGAAAGTGGACGTTTTCTCATTCGAGCTGCTGGCATACCGTCATCTGGTGAATCCGGGTGCCATGCCGTTCTCCGCGGACGAAGACAAAAAGCTGCCAAGCTATTTCACGACGTCCGACGACGTTACGCCGAAGCAGCACGTAGACATTCAGGCCGCCGCACAGAAATGGGTAGATTCCTCCATTTCCAAAACCGCGAACGTGCCTCAAGATTTCGCATACCAGGACTTCAAGGGCATCTATCTGTATGCCTACGACCAAGGCTTGAAAGGTTGCACCACTTTCCGCTTCAACCCGGAAGCCTTCCAGGGCGTACTGGTCAAAGAGAAAGATCTCGAGAACACTCTGTACGAGTTTACCCTGGACGATGGCAGCAAAGTCACCTTGAAGGGCAATGAACAGGTAGAATACGACGGCGAAATTCATACCGCCGCCAACCTGTTTGATGCGCTCAAAGAAGGCACTTACGGCAAGTATTGATCCCGGAACCCGACAGATAGGACAACGAAAATGACAGTTAAAATCAGCAACCAGATTGTCGGCTACCGAGTGAAAAAAGCCGACACAGAAACCAGCAACGATGCCCCGGCCGCCGCACAGCCAGACAACAAGCCGGTTCAGATGAACGAATACATCGAGCGGCCTGATTTCTTGCTGGGTACCACCTACAAGATCAAGCCGCCGGTGGCCGAGCACGCGATGTACATTACGATCAATGACATCTTGCTAAACGAAGACACAGACCACGAAAGCCGCCAGCCGTACGAAGTGTTCATCAACTCCAAGTCGATGGAACACTTCCAGTGGGTTATAGCGTTGACACGGGTTATTTCAGCAGTATTCCGCAAAGGCGGTGACCTTACCTTCCTGGTCGAGGAACTGCGCAGCGTATACGACCCCAACGGTGGCTACTTCAAGAAAGGCGGTGTTTTCATGCCGTCTCTGGTTGCCGAAATTGGCGCCGTCATCGAGAAACACCTGAAGGCTATCGGCCTGCTGGAAAGTGACGAGATGAGCGAAACCACCAAGCGCATTCTGGCTGAAAAACGTGCTGAATTTGAAGCGTCACACAGCACTGCCACCAACGATGACACCAGCAGCGACTACCCTGCCAACGCCACCATGTGCGGCAAGTGCAGCACCAAAGCCGTTATTGTCATGGACGGATGCGCAACTTGCTTGTCTTGCGGTGACAGCAAGTGCGGTTGATTTGACTCAACGGCAATAAACAAAAAGCCCGGTTACGTGAGTTGCCGGGCTTTTTGTTGCCTTGCTGAACATGCATCCTTTCCTACCCATTCTTGACGGTACACAGTCATGGCAAAATCCCTTGCGCTTTCCGCTCTTCTTATTGTCTTGGCGGGCCTGATCGTTTTTCAGTATTTCATCACCTCGGTGCCCAGCCTCAACGCTCCGATCACGGCAACAAACGCCCATTACGCCGACAACGATAATTCATTACTGGTTTCGATGGTGGGGAGTGACGGCCAACGGTTCACACTGGGACTTCGCGGCGATATTCTCGAGAAACCCGAAGAGGCCGCACTGTTTTTCATCAGCCGCCCCGAACTTGTCCCCTACGTTTACTGGCCCGGTTTGCGAAGCAACGATGAAAAGCGCGTGGCCACCCTGCTTGGCCGCTGGGCAAAGAATCTCGATAACCCGACTGCCACCGAGGCCCGTTTTATTCGGTCGGAACAAGAGAACATCGCCCCGGACGCCGATGCGGCGGCGTATCAAATTTACTCGGTATTGAAGAACAGGAACTGACGCCGGGCCCAAAGGCTGGATTTTCCCGCAGTTGTCGGTATGCTTCAAAGAGTGGTCAACGACTTGGCCATCAACCTGATTTCTCACACAGGTGGATACTGAAACGATATGACTACAGCCCCTTCGATCACCATTCGCAAATATCGAATTAAAGACCTGAGCCCGGTGGTTCGCCTGTTTACGGATTCTGTTCACGAACTGACGGCAGCTGCTTACGATGAAACCCAGCGATACGCCTGGGCCTCGCGAACCCCAAACCTGGACACCTGGCAGGACCGTTTCGCCTCGCTGGAAACACTCGTCGCCGAGGACGGCGAAGCGCTTGCGGGCTTTATTTCGTATGAACCAAGCGGCGCAATCGATCTAGTCTTTACCGCCCCCAACTACGCCCGCCAAGGCATTGCCTCGGCGCTTTATGAGGAAGCCGAACAGCAACTTCAGGCCAAAGGAGCCAAAGAACTCCAAACCGAAGCCAGCGTCATTGCCCGCCCGTTCTTTGAAAAACATGGGTTTGAAGTTCTGGAAGAGCAGCAAGTTACCATGAAAGGCGTTCAGTTCCTGCGTTTCAAAATGCGCAAGAAACTGCAGGGCTGACAGCGTGATGCACTATGGCATTGCTCACAGCGCTCTCGGTTGGGCGCTTGCGGTATGGAACGAACAAGGCCTTCGTTCGGTCGACTTGAGTGATCAAGAGGAGCAGCTACTTCACTGGATAAAAGAACGTTTTCCTACTCAAACCATATCACCGGCGGACGGGCAAGACGCTGAGTTGCTGAAAAAGATCGTCACGGTACTGGAAAATCCGGAAACACCACTTGACCATCCCCTTGCTCTGGAAGGAACCGCGTTTCAAAAGCGAGTCTGGCATGCACTTCAGAGCATTCCGCCGGGGCAGACAATCACCTATTCGGAATTGGCAACCCATCTGGGTGAACCGAAAGCCGTGCGCGCGGTGGCAAATGCCTGTGGAGCAAATCAATTGGCCGTCATTGTCCCCTGCCACCGTGTTGTCCGGTCGGATGGCGGATTAGGTGGCTACCGCTGGGGCATCGAACGGAAACAAGCCTTGCTCAATCGCGAAGCGAAGCTGGCAGCCATCGTTTCTTAGCCTTGTCGAGCAGATCCCGAACATCGTTATTCCAAGGGTGAAAGTTAGGGCTGTAATACCTCAGATACGAAGGGATCATCTTGCGGAAGATTCCCGGTTTGACCCACATATACTTCACCGCGCCCGCCCAGGATTTGAGATTGCCGAGCTCACCCTCTTCCCTCATCAACTGGACCAAATGCAGTGAGGTGTAGAAGGGGAACATCACACTGACGTACATCATCTCCGTCACGCGAACGAACTCGCTGCCGCCCACCGACCGGTACACATCAAAAGCGACCGCTTTGTGCTCTGACTCTTCAATCGCGTGCCAGGCCCAAACTGGTGCAACCCGTGGATCCATTTCCTCCAACGCATCGAATTTCAGCAAGAACTCTTCCGCCATCATGGCAGTGAAGTGCTCCACCGCGACCGTGTGAGCTAACTGCCGCTCAGGACTCAGGTTCTTTCGCATCCAATCCATGAACCACTGGATCTCACGTTCGATGCGGGCCAGGCCAACTCCCTTTTCTTCCAGGCAGCCATTCATCAATTTGTGCTCTTTCGAATGATGGGCTTCCTGACCTATAAAGGCACGAATCGACCGCTGCAGTTCCGGATCTGCAATCTGATCCTGATAATAGCGCACCGAATCAATAAAGAACCGCTCACCAGGCGGAAAGCTGGCCGACAAAGCCGCCAACAACAGTGTCTTGGCCGGATCATTATCCCACCAGTATTTCGGCAAGTCCTGAGACAACTCGAAATCCGGGCTGCGCACCACCGGTTGAAAACCTTTCGGCGTCAAAGACCGATAAACCTTCTTTCTTGCAGCCTTGACGGTGTTCGTGGCCATGTTCATCGCAAACCTCCAGCCCGTATCCTGTTGACTTACCCTCAGGCTAGACCTCCTGGTGGATATAGGGCAGGTGTTAAGAGGCCAATTTCATCTCATGATCATGGAATTTACCGGCTAAACTCAGTTAAGAATAACGATTCAAGGAGGCATCATGAGCACCGCCCACGAACTGCAAACCACCATCAACGATCTGGTTCAGCCCAACAAAGGCATACTCGCCGCGGACGAAAGCGCGCCCACCATTGCCAAACGTTTTTCCGCCATTGGAGTCCAGTCTACGGAAGACTCACGGCGGGAATACCGGAGTTTGATCTTCTCAACGCCCGATCTCGGCAACCACATCAGTGGCGTCATTCTCTTTGAAGAGACCTTGGGGCAGTTGAGCCTTGATGACATTCCTATTCCAAAGCTGCTCGAAACTCAGGGCATCGTACCCGGAATAAAAGTTGATGCGGGTAAAGGCCCGCTAGTGAATGCTGCTGGCGATGAAATCACCTACGGATTAGATGGGCTGGCTTCGCGCCTGGAATATTACAAAGCACTCGGTGCCCGCTTTGCCAAGTGGAGAAGTGTCTTTCATGTCTCGGATACCCTGCCCTCCCATCAGGCCATTGAAGCCAATGCCGAAGTTTTGGCTCGCTACGCGGCAGAGTGCCAGGCGCAAGGTATCGTGCCCATTGTAGAGCCTGAAGTATTGATCGATGGCAACCACTCGATCGGGCGAACGGCGGAGGTGAGTGAGAGCGTCTTGATCAAGGTTTTCGGCGCCCTGCACCGGCATCATGTGCGGTTCGAGTGGATGGTGCTGAAACCCAGTATGGTGACGCCCGGCAAAGATGCGGAGAAAGCATCGCCCGAACAAATCGCCACAGCCACTCTTCGTGTGTTCCGGCGCACAGTACCGGCTGCGGTACCCGGCATCATGTTTTTATCGGGAGGGCAATCACCGGAAGAATCGACTGCCAACCTTAATGCGATCAATAGCTTAGGGTCACAACCGTGGGAGTTAAGCTTTTCGTATGGCCGAGCATTGCAGGAACCGGCTCAAAAAGCCTGGGCCGGCGAACGGAGCAATGGCGAAAAAGCTCAAGCGGCTCTGACGAAACGCGCACACCTCAATGGCTTGGCGCGCTCCGGGAATTATTCGCCGGCGCTCGAACACGAAAACTGACATCGGTATCAAAATACCGACATGAATTCTCAGGCAGCCTCTGTGTCGCGAACGGGCGCGCTGGCCACCTGACTGAGGCAAGCCAGCATGGGCGCGACATCTCGCAGTTTGCGCGCCTCTGGCCACAGCAGCTCCGCTTCCGGGAAGCCTTGTCTCAGAAAATTAAGCCACTGTTTAATGCGACCTGTAACAAAGCGGTCTTCCAGTCGGGTCTGCAACGCCGCTGCGTATTCGCGAACCAAAGCCACTGCTTCGGGCCAGGTCATTGGCTCCAATGATTCTCCGCGCTGGGAAGCTTTGATTTGTGCTGCCAGATCCGGACGAGCAATCAAGCCGCGGCCAATCATCACATCGTCGCAGCCTGAGACCTCACGGCAACGCCAGTAGTCATCAACGGTCCAGATCTCACCGTTGGCTATCACGTGGCTGTTCACCGCTTCTCGCACTTTGGCGATCTCTTCCCAGTAGGCCGGCGGTTTATAACCATCCACCTTACTGCGGGCATGAATGACGATTTCCGATGCGCCGGCAGCTTCCAGAGCTTGCCCGCAGGCAACCCCCATGGAACGGTCGTCGTACCCCAAACGCATCTTAGCGGTCACGGGAATATCGGCAGGAACCGCTTTGCGCACCCCGGCAGCAATCTGGTACATCAGTTCCGGCTCACGCATCAGTACACAACCACCTTTGTGCCGATTCACTGTTTTCGCGGGGCAACCGAAATTGATATCGACCTGGGTAGCACCCAGTTCAGCGGCTTTCGCTCCGTGTCGGCCCATCATTTCGGGGTCTGACCCCAATAGCTGAACCGCTACCGGAACACCGACCTGAGTCCGCGATTGATTATGCAGTTCCGGAGCGTACTTGTAGAAAATACGGGGTGGCAACATGCCCTGAGTCACACGAACAAACTCGGTAACACACCGGTCAATGCCACCGACCTTGGTCAAGGTTTCTCGGATAGGTGCATCGACCAGCCCTTCCATCGGGGCAAGGATGATTCGCATGAAAGCTCCAGAAGCAATTTACGGACGTTCAGAATAAGACTGCTCAAAAATCAAGCGGAGGGGATTGTAAGGAATTTACCTGAAAGTTGATAGCAGGATACTCCCCTATCGGAGTATCCTGCCGGTTAGTGTCGGTCTATTTCTGCAGATCAAAACGATCGGCATTCATAACCTTGGCCCAAGCCCTGACAAAATCATTCACAAACTTTTGCTGATTGTCATCCTGGGCATACACCTCGGAGTACGAGCGCAGGATTGAGTGGGAACCGAACACCAGATCGACGCGCGTCGCAGTCCATTTCACATCACCCGTTTTGCGGTCGCAAATCTCATAGAGATTGCTGCCCACCGATTTCCACGTGTTACCCATATCGGTCAGATTAACGAAAAAGTCGTTGCTTAATACCCCGACACGATCGGTGAATACCCCTGCACCACTATCGCCGTAGTTGGTGCCAAGCATACGCATCCCGCCAATCAGCACCGTCATCTCTGGCGCTGTCAGGCCCAGCAGTTGAGCACGATCAAGCATCAGCTCCTCGGGCTTGACCGCATAATCTTTCTTTAACCAGTTCCGGAATGCATCAGCCACCGGCTCCAATGGTTCAAAAGACTCTGCGTCGGTCATTTCATCCGTCGCATCGCCCCGCCCTTTCAGGAAGGGTACTCGTACCGTGTATCCTGCAGCTTTCGCCGCTTGTTCGATACCGACACTACCACCAAGCACAATCACGTCGGCTACACTGGCGCCTGTATCCGAAGAGATCGGCTCGTAAACCTTGAGCACTTTCGCCAAGCGAGCCGGTTCATTGCCTTCCCAGCCGTTCTGAGGTGCCAAGCGAATCCGCGCGCCATTCGCACCGCCGCGCAAGTCGGAGCCTCGGAAGGTACGGGCGCTGTCCCAGGCTGTGCTGACCATCTCACCCATGCTCAAACCACTCGCGGCTATCCGCTGCTTTACGACTTCTTCGCTGTAATCCAGGTTTCCGGCAGGAACCGGATCCTGCCAAATCAGCTCTTCAGCGGGCACATCCGGGCCAATGTAACGCGTTTTCGGCCCCAAATCGCGATGCGTCAATTTGAACCACGCCCTCGCAAAGGTATCCCGAAAATACTCGGGATCTGCCATAAACTTCTCACAGATCGCGCGATACTTAGGGTCCATTTTCATCGCCATATCCGCATCGGTCATAATCGGATTGTGACGCACCGACGGATCACTGGCATCCACTGGTTTATCTTCTTCCTTAATGTCGATGGGCTCCCACTGCCAGGCACCTGCCGGGCTCTTTTTCAGTTCCCATTCATAGCCGAACAGAAGCTTGAAGTACCCCATATCGAACTGGGTCGGGTTCGTCGTCCAAGCGCCTTCAATGCCCGAACTCACCGCACGACTGGCCAAACCGTTCATGTTCGGGTTATCCCAGCCAAGCCCTTGATATTCAAGATCAGCCGCCTCCGGATCGGCCCCCAACACCGAAGCATCACCATTGCCGTGGCACTTACCCACCGTGTGGCCACCTGCGGTCAAGGCGGCGGTTTCCTCATCATTCATCGCCATCCGGGCGAAGGTTTCGCGCACTTGTTCGCCGGTCTTCAGCGGGTCAGGTTGACCGTTCACACCTTCGGGATTGACGTAAATCAGCCCCATTTGCACCGCCGCCAACGGATTTTCCATGGTGTCGGGCTTACTGATATCGTCATAGCGCTCGTCAGACGGTGCCAACCACTCCTTCTCTGAGCCCCAATAGACATCTTTTTCCGGATGCCAAATGTCTTCACGGCCGAAGGAGAAGCCGTAAGACGGCAGCCCCATCGATTCGTAAGCGACGGTGCCCGCAAGCACCAACAAATCGGCCCAACTGATTTTATTACCGTATTTTTTCTTGATCGGCCAAAGCAACCGTCGGGCCTTGTCGAGGCTCACGTTATCGGGCCAGGAACTCAAAGGTGCAAAACGCTGATTACCGCTGCTTGCTCCTCCACGGCCATCGGCCAAGCGGTAGGTTCCCGCGGCGTGCCACGACATACGGATCATTAAACCGCCGTAGTGGCCCCAATCCGCCGGCCACCAGTCCTGACTTTGCGTCATCAGGTCGTGCAAGTCTTTCTTGATGCCGTCGAAGTCGAGTGTTTTCACCTCTTCCCGGTAATCGAAGTCATCTCCCATCGGATTCGTTTTTTGGTCATGCTGATGCAAAATATCCAGATTGAGACCTTCAGGCCACCAGTCCGTCACATTACGGCTGGTCGTCGAGTTGGCACCGTGCATCACCGGACATTTGCCACCGGGATTATTTTGAGACATACACTTCTCCTTCACTGCATTATTTCGTGAAATTGGCATTGATCCTGATTACCGGCACAGTGGCCGCTTGTGCGCCTACTGCGCCATGGCGTAGTTCTGCCAGTAATCAAACATGACCCGGGAGACATCACTCCAAACAGGAAGCTGACGAACCTTTGTTAATGTCATAGTTTCACCCCCGGTTTCAGTTTAGACCAAATCAGAGTACGCCCACGCAGAAAAAAGATATAATTAATTAAAAACAGAAAGGTGAAAGCTTTTATTAATCGAAAGACAGCCTGACAGGCAAATGGCATCAGAGCCTTTCGATAGAGGAGAACTTGCCGGAGTCGTCAAACAGAATACGAAAACTGCCTCGCACTCCATCACGAAGGTAAAACCTGGAGAGAATACGCGCCGGGAAGCGGACAGAACGCCCGTCCCGGCTCGTAGTATGAACATCGGTCGCTACGCCCTGATAAAGCTTTATCCATTCATCAGGGCTGATGGCGATGTCCACGATAATTTGCTGCATTTACCGGCGAACTCAGTTAGCCAATTCAAGCAGCAAACGGTTCAAGCGACTGACGTATGCGCCGGGATCTTTCAGCTGCTCGCCGCTGGCCAGTGTGGCCTGATCGAACAACACCGCCGAAAGCTCAGAAAAGCGCTCTTCGCCCTGCTCACTTTCCAAACGCTGAACCAGCGGGTGGTCCACGTTGATTTCAAAGATCGGCTTGCTGTCCGGCACCGCCTGGCCTGCCGCTTCCATGATCTTCTTCATCTGAGCGCCCATATCGAACTCACCGGTCACCAAACAAGCCGGAGAATCGGTTAGACGATTGGTTACCCGTACCTCCTGAACACTGTCCTCCAAGGCTTTCTTGATGCGCTCCGTCAGCTCTTTGTGCTCTTTCGCCGCTTCTTCCTGTTGCTTCTTATCTTCCTCGGTTTCTACTTCACCCAGGTCAAGATCTCCGCGAGCAACGTCCTGGAACTGCTTGCTATCGTATTCGTTGAGGTAACCCATCATCCACTCGTCGATACGGTCAGACAGGATCAATACCTCAATGCCCTTCTTGCGGAAAACCTCAAGATGCGGGCTACTCTTGGCGGCCACGAAGTTATCAGCGGTGATGTAGTAGATCTTTTTCTGACCTTCTTTCATCCGGCTGATGTAATCATCCAAAGACACGTTCTGGGTTTCTTCGCCCGTGTGGGTCGAGGCAAAACGCAGGAGGCCAGCAATCTTCTCTTTGTTGCTGAAGTCTTCAGCCGGGCCTTCTTTCAGCACCGTACCGAATTCATTCCAGAAGCTCTGGTATTGATCCGCGTCTTTCTTCGCCAGCTTGGACAACATGTCCAGCACACGCTTGGTCATGGCGGTGCGAATGCTTTCAACGGTGCTGTCATTCTGGAGAATCTCACGAGAGACGTTCAGAGACAGATCGTTGGAGTCGATCACACCTTTGGTGAAGCGCAGGTACAACGGCAGGAACTGCTCGGCATCATCCATGATGAACACACGCTGAACATACAGCTTCAGGCCACGCGGCGCTTCACGGTTGTACAGATCAAACGGCGCACGCTTCGGGATGTACAGCAGGCTGGTGTAATCGAGCTTGCCTTCCACTTTGTTGTGCGACCAGGTCAGTGGGTCTTCAAAGTCGTGAGCGATGTGCTTATAGAACTCTTTGTACTCTTCGTCTTTGATTTCAGTACGCGGCAGAGTCCACAGGGCGGTTGCATCGTTGATGGTTTCGTCTTCGCCCTTCTTGTCCTCTTCTTCGCTCTCGGACTTCATGACCACCGGGAAGGAGATGTGGTCGGAGTACTTCTTCACCAGAGTGCGCAACTTCCAGCCATCGGCAAATTCGGTGGCTTCGGGCTTCAGGTGCAGGACAATCTCGGTGCCACGCTTTTCGCGGCTAACCGGCTCAATCGTAAACTCACCGTCGCCTTTGGACGACCAATGCACGCCCTCTTCAACCGGGGTGCCCGCGCGGCGGGTAAATACATCGACTTTGTCAGCAACGATAAATGCAGAATAGAAACCTACACCAAACTGGCCAATCAGCGCGCTGTCTTTCTTTTCATCACCGGACAACTGCTTGAGGAATTCGGCGGTGCCTGAACGTGCGATGGTGCCCAGGTTGGCAATCACATCGTCGCGGTTCATGCCGATACCGTTGTCGGTCAGGGTGATGGTGCCGGCGTCTTTGTCGTAGTCGAGACGGATTTTCAGATCCGAATCGCCTTCAAACAGTGAATCGTCTTTCAAAGCGGCAAAACGCAGTTTGTCTTCGGCGTCTGATGCGTTGGAAATCAGCTCACGAAGGAAGATTTCCTTATTGGAGTACAGAGAGTGGATCATCAGCTGAAGCAACTGCTTCACTTCAGTCTGGAATCCTAGGGTCTCTTTATTGGTTTCTACCGTCATGGCTTGTGCTATCTCCTACTATTTAACGTTCGGTGGAGCGGTGCGATCGGGTAGCGGTTTCCAAAACACGCTGTAAATACATCCTTGTACGCTCTGCTTCGCCATCCCTGGCTACGCAAGGTTTTGGAAACCGCTACCCGACCACACCACCCGACTTATGTAAAAGGCCGAAAACTGCACGGAGCTTGGGCCCTCATGCGCGGATGCACTGCCGAAACCGTGCGGAGCCAGGGATGGCGGAGCCCGAGCCGAACAGGGACGTCTCGAGGCGTGTTTCGGAAGTGCATCCGCGCATGAGGGCTTACACCAATACAGCGTGGACTGAACTCAGAAATGGGGGCCCGCCGGGGCTTTTCAACCCCGGCAAAAGCAAAATCAGTCTTCGAGCAGGAAGTGGGCCCGAGCCGTTGCGATGGGCTGGGAACGGGATTTCTGCCAGGCGGTGATCATCACATTAGCAACCCGGTTACCCTGACGGGTCAGGTGGCATTCCGCGTAAGTTTCGCGGTTGAGGCCCGCCCGCAGATAATCCAATGAAAAGTCGATAATCCTGGGCATACGCAGAGTGTCTTGCGACATCATCAGATAGATGGCTGCGGACATTTCCATGAAACCACCAATCACACCACCATGGATCGCCGGCAAGATGGGGTTACCCAGGTTTTCCTCTTTTACCGGAAGGCGGAAAATCAAATCATCTCCGAAACGATCACACTCTAAACCAATCCACTTTGCGTACGGAACGCTATCAAGCATCCGCGAGAAGTCACCGGTTTGCTGGGTGTATTTCAGAATTTCCGGACTGGTCATTCCTCGCCTCCGGTAATCAGATCACGATAGGATTTCGGGCTGGCTTCTTTGCCAATACGCATGAACGTGCCGACACAGTTAGCGATGATTTCGCCACCTTCCTGATAAGCAACGCAACGGGTGAAGATGATGTTACGGGTTACCTTGTAGGTTTCAGCTCGTGCGAACACCGGTTTCCTGGGTTCCGCTGGGCGCATGTAGTCAACTCGTAAATCCAGCGTTGGGCATAACTCAAACTCATCCAGCGCGCAAATCATCACCGAGCCCGATGTCGTGTCCATCAATGTGGTAATCGCGCCACCATGAATCACACCGGTATCCGGGTTACCAATGATCTTATCGCTGTAGGGCAGCTCAACGACAAGATATCCATCACCCACTTCTTTCGGCGCCAGGCCCAATTCCCTCGCCTGGTTTAACGTACTTAAAAACCGGGTGACCCGGTTGATTCGGGTTTCATCGTTCATTCAGGAAGGTCCTGCAGATCAGTTTTTCAGTTTTGCAGTCGCATTTTGCGGCACCGGCTTGGCTTCATGAAAAACCTTACCGTCGCGCAGTGCGTTTAAAGCATCGGAATGGAATTCACGGCGGTACAGTACGATGACCACCAAGGTTGAAGCGGCAATAAACACCAAGGGGTGTATGAAGCCAACAATGACAGCCAGTGCGTAATAGTAAGAACGAAGCCCCAGATTGAAGGCATCGCCGGCCAAATTACAGATGTGCCCAGCATTACGAGCGAAGGTTTCCCTCGCAGCGGGGCTGGTTTTACTGTCACTGGCCAACGGCGCGCTACCGATCATTACGGCAACAAAATTGTACATCCGCATGGCCCACGTAAATTTAAAGAAGGCATAGACGAACACCACCAGCAGGACAACCAGCCTCAATTCCCACACTTCACGGGTGGGCACAAAGCTGAACGGCATGGTGGAAAAAACCTCCATGGCCTCACTGGTATAACCCAATGCGGTGAGAAGCCCGGCCAGAATCAGAAGACAACTGGATGCGAAAAAGGCGCCGTTTCGCTCAAGATTGCCAACCGCAGACGTGTCGGCGATACGGTTTTCGCGCTTAAGCATCACCCGCATCCAGTCTTCACGATACAGATCAAGCGTATTCGACAAACACGAGTGAGTAACGGCCCGTTTTTTCGAGTACCAGGTATAACCTCCCCAACAAACCAGGAACCAGAGTAACGCCAGAAGGTCTAGGTAATGTGTCATTGGCTAATCTGTATCCAGGCCAGTAGAAATGCGGTCAAAACGTTTACATATAATACGGTAAGCCGGCTTACCGAGCCACTTTATAGCGAACGTATATGCAGCATACTGACGCGAATATGCTATAAACTTCGGTCTTATCACCCGCTTTCCGCTGATAAGAAACAAACCTACGCAACATGAAGGAGCCATGCGTGAAATCAGGAAACTTGCCCGGTCTGCTCATTGTTCTGGCCCTGCTGGCAACCCTCTCCGGATGCGCGGTCAATCCGGTAACCGGAGAACGCCAGTTGTCGTTAATCCCCGAGAGCCAGGAGTTGTCGTTGGGGGCTGAGCAATACGTACCGACCCAACAAACACAAGGAGGGCAGTTCTACCTGGATCCTGAACTCACGGTGTATGTACGTGAAGTCGGCATGAAAATGGCCCGAGTGAGCGACCGGCCGGACCTTCCCTATGATTTTGTCGTATTAAACAGTAGCGTCCCCAATGCCTGGGCTCTGCCGGGCGGAAAGATCGCGATCAACCGAGGTTTACTGGCGAAGTTGGATGATGAGGCTCAGCTGGCTTCCGTCTTGGGCCACGAGATCGTTCACGCTGCAGCGCGGCACAGCGTCCAACGCATGCAACAAGGTATGTTGATCAGTGCCGGAATGGCCGGTATTGGCATGGCCATCTCCGATAACGAGTGGGCTGGTCTTATCATGGGGGGAGCGGCAGTTGGTGCTCAACTGGCTTTGGCACAGTACGGCCAGGGCGATGAGCTGGAGTCCGACGCCTACGGGATAAAGTACATGAAAGCCGCCGGTTACGACCCGCAAGCGGCCGTTGAACTGCAGGAACTTTTTCTGTCTTTATCCGAAGGTAACCAATCCAGTTGGCTGAACGGTCTGTTTGCCAGCCACCCACCCTCGGCGAAGCGCGTGCAAGCGAATCAGGAACTTGTTCAGAAAATCGGCGCAGGGGGCTATCGGGGTACGGATATTTATCAGCGCAGAATCGCGATGATTAAAAAACTCCAACCCGCCTACGACGCACACGACAAAGCCATAAAACTCGCGTCAGAAGACAAGATGAGCGAAGCGCTGACCTCGATTAACAAGGCCATCAAAATTGAGCCGCGAGAAGCAATGTTCTACGCATTGCGCGGGCGCATCTATAAAAGCCAGGACCAACTAGACAAGGCGCGTGCAGACTTCGATAAAGCCGTATCCCTATACCCCGAAATGTTTCAATACCAGCTTCACAACGGCCTGAACGAACTGGCCCTGAACAATCTGAGCAAAGCTCGAAACCACCTGGAACGAGCGAACGAAGTGGTGCCAACGTCAATCGCTTACCTGCGCCTCGGCGACATTTCCAGAGAGCAAGGTCACCGAGATGAGGCCATACGTTACTATTCCACAGCAGCGGAGGCTGGCGGTGATATCGGCGAGGAAGCCAAGCGGAAACTGGCAGCAATGACCAACTAGGCAAACGCAAATTGCACGAAAAACCGGAGGTTAACCACCTCCGGTTTTTTTATGGACATCATCATTGCCCGTTTGACGCGAGATAAGCGTCAATGATTACATTGACTTCTAGAGCAATAACTCTAAAAATCAGATAACCCAATAACAAACGGACAACCAACATGCTCTCAAAACGAATGCAGCCGCTGACATCCCAGGCGCGGCGATCCTATGTCGAGTTAATGTTCCAGGTCATGGGGCGCGCATTGCAAGCGATTAGCGAGGTGGATGAGGTAGCACGTGACGAAATCAAGCTCCTACCCGATGGTTTTCTCTTTGAAATGCAGGTTATGCCCGCGGGCCCTAAGCTGATCGTAGAGCACATCGGTGAAGGCCGCCTTCGTTTTCTTGGCGACCGGGCACCGCGGCCGATCGACCTGTCTATTCAGTTCAAACACATCGCGCACGCGTTTCTGGTGCTGTCGTTCCAAGAAAAGACATCTGTTGCGTTTGCAAACGACCGCATGCTGGTGGATGGCGATGTAAGCCTCGCTATCCGTATGACCCGGGTGCTGAACCGCTTGGAAGCATTCATTCTGCCTAAGCTGGTCGCGGAGCGCGCCGTCAAAGAGTACCCGGACCACATCAATTTCCCGAACAAACTCATCAGCGCTGCACGTATTTACCTGAAAGTAGCCACCAACCTTGTCGAGACAGCGAGAGCATAATGACCAACAAATACTACGAGTTCTTCTGCCCGGTAAAAGTCATCGCAGGCAAAGCCGCCTTGGAACACATTCCTTTTGAATTGACCAGTCTGGCGGCAAAGCGCCCGATGATCATCACAGACAAAGGCGTGCGAGCGGCCGGCCTACTTGATCCGGTCATCGCCGCATGTGAAGAAAGCGGTCTGGACATTGTGTCAATTTACGATGACGTGCCACCGGATTCGTCAACAACCGTGGTCGCCGCAATCGCCAAGGTTTATCGCAAGGAAAAGTGCGATTCGATCATCGCTGTGGGCGGTGGCTCCGCCATCGATACCGGCAAAGCCGTGAACATTCTGGTTTCTGAAGGCGGTGACGACATCGCTGAATACAGCGGTGCCGGCATTCTGAAACACCCGCTGAACCCCTTTTTCGTGGTTCCAACCACCGCAGGTACTGGTTCGGAAGTCACCTCCGTGGCCGTTATCACCGATGAAAAACGAGGCGTAAAGCTGCCCTACTCTTCGCCATTCCTGCTGCCGAATGCTGCCATTATCGACCCCCGAATGACGCTTACGCTGCCGCCGCACATTACCGCAGCTACTGCGATGGATGCTCTTACCCACGCCACCGAAGCATTCACGTGCATGGGCAAGAATCCGCTGAGCGACGCTTACGCAACCGCTGCGGTGAAAAAGGTCAGCCAGTCACTGCTCAAGGTGATGGACACACCCAAAGACGAAGACGGCCGCCTCGACCTGGCCCAGGCCTCCACCATGGCAGGCATCGCCTTCTCAAATTCAATGGTTGGCCTTGTCCACGCACTTGGGCACGCCACAGGCGCGATTGTTCACCTGCCACACGGGCTGTGCATGAGCTTGTACCTGCCCTACGTTCTGGAATTCAATCTGGAAAGCATTCGCGAGCCTCTGGGCGAGTTGTTGCTCCACTTGGAAGGCCCCGAAGTGTATTCGGCAACGCCGAGCTCTCGTCGCGCAGAAGCCAGCATTTCCTCTATTCGCAAGCTTCGCGATGAACTCTACAAGCGCTGCAAGCTGCCACGAACCTTGAAAGAAACCGAAAAAGTTTCCGAGGATCAATTGGAAGCCATTGCAACAATGGCGTTGGACGACGGTTCGATCATGTTCAACCCGAAAGAAGTGTCGCTTGAGGACGCGCTGACAATCTTGCGGAGAGCCTGGGCCTAAATTCCTCGTTAGCGGAATGCTACCCTGAAACAATCAGGTAGCATTCCGCTACATAAAAAGCATTTCACATCCACCATTAAACAGGTAATATTCTGTTATCATTTCGCCACAGTGTAGGCTGGATAGCTTTTGCTAAGCTTCCTTTACCCGGCCGCCAGGGTTTTATGCATGTATTTTGGACGTATCTGCGCTCTGCACTTTTCTACCCGACTTCTGATTATTTCGCTTCTCTGTTACGCCCTGGGCGCCAACGCCTCTGAGGACATCGAAGAGCATCCCAAAATCTTCCGTCTCAACGTATCCCCACACGGATACCCGCCCTATCTCATTGTTGACGACGACACCCCGTCCGGCATTCTATGGGACGTGATGACAGCCATAACCCCGCGCCTGGGTTACCAGTTGATACCCCGAAAAATCCCCCGAAAACGGGTGGACGGCATGCTGCTTGACGGTTACATCGACGGCACACTGAGAGCCATTGAATGGACAGAAAATCCGGAGAAATTTTTGTTCACTCACGCGGTGGTGGATATAGAAGAAGTACTGTTCTTCGAGCACGATTCAAAAATGGACTTCTCGCACCCCTCGGATATATTCGGGCACACCATTGTTGCGCACTTAGGGTATAAATACCCTGCTCTTGCCCCCTACTTCGAGCAAGGTAAGATCAAACGCTTCAATGTTTCCAGCGACAAAGATCTCTTCCGCTACGTATTGTTGGGAGATCGCTTTTATGCAGCCCTGGCCGACCGACTGGTGGGCCAATGGTTCTTGCGCAACGAGGGGCTTTCAAACCGGTTACGGCCTTCGACAGGCAGCATCAGCCAATATGGTTACCGCCTCATGCTTCGAAAGGATTGGACGCATTTCGCCCAAGGGTTTAACCGGGAACTGTCGGCCATGCGCGAGAATGGCGAGCTGGATGCCATTCTCGAAAATTACCGTTAACGCCGCTGAACGGCGTGTATCACTCCAACCTGCGCAGAAGCAGCATGGGAGAGACGTTCAAGACCGGTCGCAACTGCCAGCGCCCGAATATAGCCAATAACAAGGCGCTAATCAGCGGAACCGATAACACCACCTGCCAGTGCCATCGGAACTCCCCTTCAAACGCACGAGCCTGCAACGCATAAACGGCCATCTCCGCCGCCAGCACACCCAACACACCCGCAAAGAACCCCAACAAGGCAAACTCCAGCATAGTGCTCCGCACCAACAACAACTGCTGACCGCCCAGTGTGCGTAGCAACGCACCTTCCCGCTGCCGGTCACGAAGCGTCGCGCTTACCACAGCGGCCATCACCACCAGTGCTGCCGCTAAAATCAAAGCCAGTATCGCTTCGATGGCTTGCGTCACTTGCTGAACGATTTCCTGAATGCGTTTGATGATGTGGTCAATCTCCAAGACAGAAACCGTTGGGTACTGACGGGAGAATGCGTTCAACAACATCTTGTCGCTTTCATCCAGATGAAAACTGGTAATCCATGTGGCGGGCATGTCGGTCAGCCCGCCCCCCGGCGGGAACGCCATGTAGAAGTTGGGTTTCATACTGTCCCACTGAACGCTCCGTATGCTGGCGACCGGTTCTGTCACTTTCTCAGAGCCAATGGTAAACGTTAATCTGTCACCCAGCTTCAAGCCCAGCTTGTTGGCTAATTCCGCTTCAACCGACACACCTTCCGCATGGTTGCTTTCGAACCATTGGCCTTCCTGAATCCGGTTATCTTCTGGAAGCTGTGCCATCCAGGTAAGATTTAATTCCCGGTTCAGAGCATTGATACGCTCATCCTTACTCACAGCTTCTTTAACCGGCTGACCGTTCAGCGCTGTCAGCCGCCCCCGTACCATCGGGTAAACCGTGTCCAAGCGGACACCGCGCTCGGCCCAGAATGTTTCCACCGAGGCAACATCATCCGGAGCAATGTTGATCAGGAAGTGATTGGGTGTATTTTCCGGCAACTGCGCCTGCCAGTCCTCCAACAACGCTGAACGGACCAACACCAGTGTGGCCGCAAGCATCAGAGTCATCGCAAATACCGCCATTTGCGCCATGCTGGCTTGTCGATGTCGATACAACCCTACTAGAGCAAGGCGCCATGCATTTCCTCCTCCGCGCACACGACGAAGCAGGGCCACCATCAGCCAACCGATAAGTGCCAGCACAGTCAGCAGGAGTGCCAACCCGCCGAGCAACGAAACCACCAAGGTCAGTTCACCTGCGTACAGCCAAACCAAACCAAAAACAGCAACCACGGCAATGACGATATCCGGCAGCACTTCCCTTCCGGATTCACCCGGCTGGGCGCGCAGCACTCGCATAGCCGGGACATTTTGCAGGCGGCGAATGGGCGGATAGGCGAATGCAAACAGCGAGATCAGGGCGGTCAGTAACGCCGGCGTGAGCGCCGAAGGGGCCAGATAGAAATCAACAGGGCGCTCCAGTACGTCGCTCAACAGTCGCACAAGCATCCAAAACAACGGCAACGCAACGGCCAGTCCGCCCGCGATACCCACAACGCCCCACAAAGCCAGGCGGCGCAGGTATAACCGCCCTATCCCGCCCCCTGTTAGCCCCAAGGTTTTTAGCAGAGCGACGGTGTCACGCTGAGAAAGCGCATACTGGCGGCTCGCGACCGCAACGGCCACAGCCGCCAGCAAAACCGCGAGACTGCCACCAAGCAGCAGGAACCGCTCAGCGCGCTCAAGTGAGCGTGAGAAAGTTTCGCCATCTCTTACACTTTCCCACTCATGGCTGGGCTCCAGCTGCGGCTCCAACCACTGATAATAGTTTTCAAGCAGACGCTCATCGCCGGCAAAAAGGTAAACGAACTCTACCCGGCTGCCTTCCTGCACAACACCGGTCGCCCCGACATCATAAACGTGCATCATGACTCGCGGAGCCAGGGAGGATAGCCGAAAACCGCCATCCGGCTCGCGAATCAGCAACTTCGACACGGTCAGTTTAAGATTCCCCACTTCCAGACTGTCGCCAATCTCGAGCTCCAATAGCTTGAGCAGCCTCGGGTTGATCCAGATCTCTCCGGGCTCTGGTCCGGCATCAACGGTCATTCGCGAGGATTGTTCGTCTGATTGAACCTCGATGTCGCCTCGCAGAGGGTATTCGTCACTCACGGCTTTCACCGAAACCAGCTGGAACCCGTTTTCACCGAAGACCATGGTTGAGAACTTGATCATCTGGCCGGTTTCCAGGCCGCGAGTTTGCGCTTCGTCGATCCAGCCTGAAGGCACAGGCTTCCCGTTCTCTGCTTCGAGCTGGCGATCTGCCGCCAAAAACGAACTCGCCGAGGACACCAGTGTGCGTTGAAGCTGATTCGCAAACAGCGCAATGGTTGCCACAGTCGCGACCGCGATGATCAAAGCGACCAATACCACCCGGACATCCCGCTCACGCCAGTCACGTTTTACCGACATTAATTTTTTTGCGGCAGCCATCAGTCAGCGAACTCCCGAGCGGTATCCGGCTCGCTCAAAACACCCGCTTCAATATGGAAGGTGCGGTTACACCGTGCGGCCAGCCGCTCATCGTGGGTGACCATGACAAGGGTCGCGCCCTGCTCCCGGTTTAAGTCCATCAGCAAATCAGAAACCGCTTGACCGGTTCGGTTGTCCAAATTACCCGTAGGTTCATCGGCGAACAGAATACTGGGTTCAGAGGCGAAAGCGCGGGCGATGGCGACTCGCTGTTGTTCACCCCCTGATAGCTGCCTCGGTGTATGATTTAGGCGCTCACCCAATCCAACGCGTTCAAGCAACTCGCGAGCCCGCTGATCAGGCGTTTCTATGCCGGCCAGCTCCAGAGGTAACATGACGTTCTCTAACGCACTCAGTGCCGGAAGCAACTGAAAAGACTGAAAAACAAAGCCCACTCGCCGTGCGCGCAGTTTGGCGCGTTCGTCTTCGGTAAGACGACTGATCACGGCGCCATCCAGTTCCACGGTGCCTTCGCTTGGGGTGTCTAACCCGGCAAGCAGGCCCAACAAGGTGGTTTTGCCGGAACCGGAACGACCAACAATGGCTACGGATTCGCCCCGATTGATTTCCAGGTTCACCCCCTGCAAGATCGTCAGCGTATCGGTTTCCAGACTGACTTGGTGAGTCAATCCGGACACTCGCAGCATGAGGCTAGGTTCATTCTTTGTCAGGTCCGTCATTTGGTTCACGCTTGCTCCGTTCGCTGGCGTTCAATGTTTTCGTTTTTAAGGGTACACGAATCTATTATGCATAAGGCGTTTACGTTCGTTAGGTCGTTTTTTCTCATTGTTGTTTTCATGGCGTCTTGGCCTGCCTTGGCGAGTCAGTCCACCCTGCTTGTTGTAGGCGACAGTTTGAGCGCCGCTTACGGGGTTCCTTCCGAGACTGCCTGGGTGGCTCTGCTGCGTGACCGCCTCGAGCGTGAGGGACTGCCCTGGCAGGTGGTTAATGCCAGCATCAGCGGCGAGACAACGGATGGCGGTTTGCGCCGGTTGCCGCGTTTGCTTGAGCTGAATGAGCCGGAGGTGGTTGTCATTGAGCTGGGTGGTAACGATGGCCTTCGTGGGTTTCCTCCGAATGTGATTGAGGCGAATTTGGCCAAGATGATTGAGTTGTCGTTGGATGCTGGTGCTGCTCCGGTTCTTGTGGGTATGCAGATTCCACCGAATTACGGTCAGCGTTATACGCAGATGTTTTCGGATATCTTTCCGTCGTTGTCTGACCGTTATGAGGTGGGGTTGGTTCCGTTCTTTTTGGAGGGGATTTACGATCAGGAGGGTTTGATGCAGGGGGACGGCATTCATCCTACTGAGGAGGCGCAGCCTTTGTTGCTGGAGAACATTTGGCCTGAGCTGGAACCGTTGATCCACTAAAATGCTCCAAGCCTTCGGGCTTTTTAGCAGGTTGAGGGCGGTACGCTCCTTTCCTGAAACCGCTACAAGCACGTCCGTGTGCGCTTCTCTTCGGCCATCCATGGCCTACGACATTTCAGGAAAGGAGCGTACCGCCCTCACCCCAGACTTTGCAGTGATACCTCTCACCGCATCTCAGCAATTTCCTTAAGCAAAATTTCCAACGAAATCCAGCACCCGCCTTTCCGACCAGTAATAGCCATCTTTTGCATGCTCAACAAAGCCTACGTGGCCGCCCCACCGGGGCGCTTCGACTTTCACGTGTCGGCCTAAAACTTTTTTCGATTCCGGGTAGCAGGCGGCAGACAAGAACGGGTCGTCGGCGGCGTTGACCATCAGTGCGGGCACTCGGATGTCCTTAAGGCGGTATAACGCCGAGCATTGGGCCCAGTAGTCTTTTGCGTCTTTGAATCCGTGCAGCGGTGCGGTGTACCGGTTGTCGAATTGATGGAAGTTCCGGATATTTTTGAAGTCGCTGATGTCGATCAATTCCGGGAAACGCTCAGCTTTCTCCTGCATTTTTGCGTACAGGTCGTTGAGGAATCTTTGCATATAGATCCGGCGGCTGGGCAGCGCCAGCATGTCGGCACTTCCGGCTAGGTCAGCGGGCACCGAGTAGGTCGCGGCACCGCTAATCCGGCTGTCGAGTTGTTCGCTTTGCTGCCCGAGGTACAGCAAGGTGAGGTTGCCACCCATGCTGAATCCAGATAAGAACAGGTTTTTGTAGCTGTCGCACAGCGCTCGGGAGACGACGGTGTGGAGGTCTTCGGTGGCACCACTGTGATAGAACCGGGGTTGGTGGTTCATGTTTCCGCCGCAGGAGCGGAAGTTCCAGGCGAGTACGTCCCAGCCTTCAGCCATAAGTGCTTTGGCCAAGCCCAGTACATAGGGTCTGCGGCTGTGGCCTTCCAGACCGTGTGAGATTACAGCAACACGGTCGCTGTTTTGGCGGTACCAATCCAGATGAAGCTCGTCGTTATCCGGAGTCGCTAGCACTTCGGTTTGAGGCGCAGGCATTTCGACGTTTCGAAACAGTGTGGGCCAAATGGACTGCACATGCCCGTTGCGTAACCAGACCGGAGGCCGGTACGGATACTGGACTCGCCTGTGCAAATTTTGACCTTTTAATTCAGGGGGTTGACGAACCAAATCAAAGTCCTTAATATGCGCCGCACATTGATGCTGTTCCCCGATAGCTCAGTTGGTAGAGCAACGGACTGTTAATCCGTTTGTCGCTGGTTCGAGCCCAGCTCGGGGAGCCACTTCTTTTTAAAAGCCGCTGATTGTTTCAATCAGCGGCTTTTTTCTTTCTACGTCAAAGCACTTCTTTCCGCTGCATGAATTCTTTAAGAACCTGGTACAGGGTAAATCCATCCTGCACGCCAATCAGTTCTCGGATGGAATGCATCGCAAACTGCGGAACACCAATATCCAGGGTGGTCACACCAAGGTTTGCGGCGGTCAGCGGTCCGATGGTGCTGCCGCACCCCATGTCGCTGCGCACCACGAAGGTCTGGTGCGGCAAGCCAAGCTCATCGCTGATGTGCCGGTACAATGCCGCAGAACGGCTGTTGGTGGCATAGCGCTGGTTGTGATTCACCTTGATCACTGGCCCCTGGTTCAGTATCGGGCCGTGATTTTCGTCGTGCTTGTCCATGAAGTTAGGATGAATGCCGTGCGCGTTGTCGGCGGAGATCATCATGGATCGGGCAATCGCCCTGCCCTTGCTGGCCCCACACCAACGTTCTAACACATCGCCCAGAAATGGCCCTTGTGCGCCCTCAGCAGACACGCTGCCAACTTCTTCGTGATCGTTGCACACTAACAAAGCCGCCTCGTCTCCCGACGTGTCGAGAAGCGATTGAAGCCCGATGTAACAACTCAGAAGATTGTCCAGCCGGGCGGAGGCCAGGAAATCTTCTCGCAAACCGATCAAGGCAGCGTCTTGTGCATCGTAAAAGCTGAGCTCGTAGCCCAGAATTTTGTTGGCTTTCAGACCGGATTCACTGGCAATCTGCTCTTTGAGCAAATCAGCGAACGTTTCCGTCTCCGATGCTTGCATCAGAATGGGCGGAAGGTCCGTCTGGGCGTTAACCGAGCGATTGCTGTTGGCTTCTCGGTCCAGGTGGATTGCCAGGCTCGGGATAATGGCTACGGGCTTTTTGAAATCGACCAGAACATCCTTAACTTTTCCGTCGTTATCAAGCACCGTCACCCGGCCTGCCAAGGAGAGATCACGGTCAAACCATGGGTTCAGCAGCACACCACCGTACACTTCAGCACCCAACTGAAAATACCCTTTACGGCGAACTTCCGGGTTTGGTTTAACCTTCAGGCACGGGCTGTCAGTATGGGCGCCAACCATTCGGATGCCGGAATTTTCTGCGCCGTTTTTACCGGTACGGAACGCTATGATGGATGAGCCATTGCGAATCGCGTAATAGCTTTTACCTTGCTCCAGCGCCCATTCGTCGCGCTCATCCAGCTGTTCGAAACCAGACGCATCGAGACGCTCTTTCATCACATTGACTGCATGCCAAGGCGTTGGCGAGGCATTCAGAAACTGCAACAAGTCGTTATTAAATTCAGTGTGTTCCATGATCTTCCTGATTGCATGATAATGGCCGCTACAGTATGGCATGAAGCCGCTAACTCGCCTACAGGCTGGTGGCTTGTCCGTATGAGCAACCCAACGATTCAACCCGGAGTTCACTGTGTCGATACCCCGTTTTCTGGACATCGAATACTGCCAAACCGACGATGCTCTCTTCCCGACAGCGATTGCCTGGTCTTTGGAGGACGGGCAGATGAAATCTGTGGTCATCGCTCCCGATGAAGCCTGGATCCCTGAGGGCGCGGATTTGGGCGACATTGATCTGTTCTACCTCGAGGAACAGGGTGTTCCCGTTCTTGAACTGGTCAGAGAGCTCCACGAAGACTTGCCCGGTCAAACCGTTTACGTGGACGGCATGGACCCGGATGAGATTCTGGCAGACCTTATTTTCGAAGCGGTTAAGCAAGAAGCGCCGTTTGAAATTGCACCTATCGCCGAACTGGTAACGGATTTAGACGCCGGCACCCTGGAAGACCGTCGCCGTGAACTGATGTTTGAGGAAGGCCTTGAGCCGCAACTTCCTGAAAACGGCGTCTACGCTTTGCTATTGATTGCCCGCGAGTCCGGACTATTGGATGACCTGATCGGCTGAGCAGCAGAGACGGCGAACTGTGACAGGTGTCTGCGTAACACGGCGTTACACAAGGCAGAATCTGGCGTCAGCACCGTTACTGACAGGAAGCCAGACAATAATGAATAAGGTCGCAACTCGTTTCCTCACCGCCAGCACGATGTCCTTGTGCCTGTTTTCCGGGGTTTCTCACGCTCAGGAAACACCGCGCTCAGACAAGCACTACGTGGGCCTGCTGGCGACCACCATTGAGCACCGCTCTATCGGTGAAATTTCCAAAGAAGATGCCTGGAGCCAAGCCGGTACTCTGGTGATTGGTGGTCACCTGAACGACCTCATTCACGCCGAAGTTCGCTTGGGCGGTGGCTATAAAGATGCCGAGATCAACAGCGATTTCACACTTGCCATCGATTATTACGGCAGCTGGTATATGGGGCTGCACTATCCAGTCGGCGAGCTAGGCAATGTATATGCGCAGGCCGGTTTTACCCACATCAGCGGTGAAGCCACATTGGATAACCCGGACGAACGCCAAAACCGGCAGTTTCAGGAGTTTGGTGACGACTATCCGAGCAGCAGTTTCAGCTTTAGCTGGATAGCAGGTATCGATTTCGAGCTAATCGACAGCATGTATCTGGTGCTGGAAGGCGGGAAGTTGTTCGAAGATACCGATACCAGCGCGAATGCCTTCCAGTTTTCTTCGGGGGTTCGTTACGAGTTTTAAGGGTGCTCCTGATTCGGCGCAGGTCAAGCGGGGCTGGAATCCTTTTTCTGGAACCGCTACGAGCACATCCATGCGCGCTTCTCTCAGGCCATCCTTGGCCTTCGACATTCCAGAAAAAGGATTCCAGCCCCACTCGCCCCAGACTCAGGTTTCAGGGAAGAGACCCTCGCCTGCCTCCTCCCCCTTCAAGAAAAAACTCAGACTTTGTGCTGAATATGCCAGCACTGGTGAATCTTCTGGTTCCGCTGGAAATCCTTATCCAAAGTGCTCGCCGTCACCTCTTTCACATCGAACTCCGCAGCTAAATCTTCGTCCAGCTTAAACTTACGGAAATTGTTAGAGAAGATCAGCAAGCCGTCAGTGGACAGACGCTCCATACACTGACGAACCATCACACCGTGATCCCGCTGCACGTCCAAAACACCCGCCATACGAGCTGAATTGGAGAAGGTCGGCGGGTCCATGAAGATCAAGTCAAAGGTTTCGTTAGCCGTTCGCTTGTCCGCCAGCCATGCCACGCAGTCAGCCTGCTCGACCAGATGCTTACGCGGGTCTGCGCCGTTCAGGGACAAGTTGTCCATTGCCCAGTTCACGTAAGTTTTAGACATATCCAGGCTCAGTGAACGACTGGCACCGCCTACAGCGGCATGCACCGTTGCCGCACCGGTGTAACAGAACAGGTTCAGGAAACGCTTGCCCTGGGCGTTCTGCTGAATCCAATGGCGCACAGGGCGGTGATCCAGGAACAAGCCCGTATCGAGATAGTCTTTCAGGTTAACTTTTAGGGTGCAGCCATGCTCTTGCACCTTTAGATATTCGCCAGTCGCAGCTTGCTTCTCGTATTGCTTGGTACCACTTTGGCGCTGGCGTTGTTTGCAGACCATGTCCTTGGGGTCGATATCCAGCACGTCCGGAATGATCGCCAAAGCTTCGGCCAAACGTTCACGGGCAGCTCTTTCATCGATGGATTTCGGCGCCAGGTATTCCTGAACATGCACCTTACCCTCGTAGATATCGATAGCCAGCGCGTATTCCGGCATGTCGGCATCGTACAGGCGGTAGCTGCCAATGTTTTGTTTTCTGGCCCATTGCCCGATGGACTTCATGTTCTTCTTCAAGCGGTTCCGAAGCATCTCCGCCCGCCCAGCATTGACAATACGAGGGACCACTTGACCGGCGGCAGCTGGATCCCGTGGGGTCCTCGCATTTTCAGCATTCACGTCAAACAACAGCAGCTGCGCAGGCAGTTTGCCGTTAAACAGGTTGTATTGCTTGAAGCTTCTTAACCCGACGGATTTGCCGAACTCAGGCGCGCCTGTAAACACACCTAAACGCCACCCCGCCAGCTCACGCAGCGCGACTTCACCCAGACTTTGGTACAGCGCTGCAAGCACATTCCGCTCGCTCAGGCGCTCACCGTATGGCGGGTTCGTCAACATCAGTCCCTGCTCGGCCCAGCTTTCTTGACGGGTAAAATCGTTCAGCGAACGCTGCTCGACCGTTACAATCCCTTCAAGACCCGCTCGCTGAATGTTTCTCAGTGCGGTATCCAGCACACGGTTATCCTGATCGAATCCCGCAAACACGGGCACTCGGCCCTGCTTGCCCTCGTGTGCCCGGCGCTCGGCTTCCTGGCGCATGCCCAACCACAGCTCGGGTTGGTGGCCTGGCCACTTCTCAAACCCGAAACGCTCTTGGCGACGGCCCGGTGCGATATCCAATGCCATCAAAGCCGCTTCAATTAACAGCGTGCCTGAACCACACATGGGATCGACGAAATCCCCACCCGCGTTAGCAATACCCGGCCACCCAGCCCGCAACAGAACGGCAGCCGCTAAATTTTCTTTCAAGGGCGCCAAGCCCTGCTCCGTGCGATAACCCCGCATATGAAGACTGTGGCCACTGAGATCAAGACCCACAGCCAGACGGCCACGGTTGAGCCGAGCGGAGATAGTCACATCCGGATCTTTCTGGGCAACCGCTGGCCTCGGTGCACCGGCGCCGCGAATACTATCTACGATGCCGTCTTTGACTTTCTGAGCGCCGAACTGGGTGTTTCTGAGTGCTTCATTTTGGCCAAGAAAATTCACCCGGAAGCTGCCACCCGCAGGAATATGAGCCTGCCAATCCATTCTCACGATGCCGTCATAGAGTTCTTCCGCGCTGCGTGCGTCCACCTCATCGATATGCAGGATCACCCTGTTCGCCAGCCGGGACCACATACATGCGCGATACCCGGCTTCGAGTTCACCCTCAACCCAGACACCCGCCGGTGCATTGCGCACAAGCGTGAGGCCAAAAGCCTCCAACTCATCACCCAGGAGATACTCAACGCCCTTCGGGCAGGTTACAAAAAAGACATACTTGGACAAAATCAACTCCTGGTTTTCTAGATAAAGCTGGTAAGCCGCTGGATTCGCAGCGAAAGCCAAAATGGCCTGTCATCATTAGTTCATAAAACTATAAGAAAGTAGTCATATAGACGAAATCGTTAGTGTACTTCTCGGCCAAGTTCGTCTTACCTTGTACCTGACGCGTCGTTCTGGAAGCAACAATTAAAGCTTCCATTAACAGGATCCTGACTGCTCTGACCGGAGCTGGCAATAGTGGGTTGTCCCGGATGGGCTCCACAGGCCATGGTCATCGCAGATGTGTACACGCTTGTTCTGTTAATCCATAGTGAGGAACGGCATGAAAAGACAGAAAAGAGACGTTTACGCTCGTGCATTCAAGCGAGGATACCTCGCTGGCGTGTCCGGAAAATCTAAAGACAGCTGCCCTGTCGATCAACCAGAAGCGCGCCAGGAATGGTTGAACGGGTGGCGAGAAGGCCGCACAGATAACTGGGAGGGCATGACCGGCGTTTCCGGCATCCACAAGTTAGCCAACGTAACCGCAACGTGACCGCGGTGTTGGCCTGACACAGTTAGCTTTATCTGTTTTTTTAATCACTTTAACACGACAATTTGACGCAGTATTCCGAGCAACCAAAACGGGGCCACCCGCCCCGTACCATGCGAAGAAGCGCCACGGGGTTTATTCCCCGCAAAGGGCCCGCTAAGCGGGCCCTACCATTTTATGTCTGCTGCTCTTTTCGTATGGCCTCTACTGCCCCTCCAATCAATCTCGGGCCTTTGTAGATAAATCCGGTGTAGATTTGTACCAACTTGGCACCCGCCCGAATCTTCTCGGCCGCACTCTCGGCATCTGTGATTCCACCAACCCCAATAATGGGAATGCGGTCACCTAGCTCGGCATAAAGCCCTGCAATAACCCGAACGGATGATTGGCGTACAGGCGCCCCGCTTAAACCACCAGCCTCCTGCTCGTGCTCATGGCCTTTTACTGCGTCTCGGCTGATTGTCGTGTTGGTTGCAATCACACCATCCAACCCGGCGTCCAATAGCGCCGCCGCCACAAACCGCACTCCCTCGTCATCCATATCTGGCGCAATCTTTACCGCCACCGGTACGTATCGACCCTGCGCCTGATGACAACGTGTTTGCTCATCCTTGATCGCATGCAACAACTGCTTTAACGAGTCACCGAACTGAAGATCGCGCAGGCCTGGTGTATTAGGCGACGAAACATTCACGGTGATGTAGTCCGCGTAGCCATAAACTGCTGCTATCCCCTTGCGATAGTCAGACTCAGACTGCTCGTTGGGCGTGTCTTTGTTTTTGCCAACGTTGATACCCAAGATACCTTTGTAGCGCCGGTTCCGAACATTACCGATCAAATGCTCGAGCCCTTCGTTATTGAAGCCCATCCGGTTGATAATCGCTTCATGCTCCGGCAAGCGGAACATCCGGGGCTTCGGGTTGCCGGGTTGCGCTAACGGCGTAACCGTACCCACTTCAATGAACCCGAACCCCAATGCACCCAATGCGTCCAGATGGTCTGCGTTTTTGTCCAACCCGGCAGCAAGGCCTACGGGGTTCGGAAAATCCAAACCCATCACATTGACCGGGCAAGGATCAGGATGACGCGTGAACAGATTGAGCACGCCCACTTTTTGAGCAACATCGAGACTCTTCAACGCAACATTGTGGGCCTGCTCTGGCGGTAACCGAAACAACAAATTTCTAAGAACGGGGTACATCGGAAAACTCCTTGCAAGAGGTGGCGGGAGTATACCGGAAGTTTTCCACACCATCTTCCTGAACCGACAAATGTCGCCAAAAGCCGCATGCTGTCGAGGCTTGCGGGGTTTTCCACGGAATCTGTGGATAACTCTGTTGATAAGCGCGGGGCAAACGTTTCCAAGCCTTGATTACTGCGCCAGCCTACAGATTGATCATTTTTTAACCAGCATTTTATCCCTTTAATTTCAATAAGTTATAAAGATTGAAATAAGAATTGACGAAAACCGTAACCTAATGGTAGCTAACGATTCATATTTCAAAGTGTGCATAAAACAGAGGGGCATTTCTGATTTTGCAAGCCCTTTTTTAATTTTTTGGGGCTATACTGGCGCCACAGCAATGCAATGGAGCCCGCGTGCATGGAAAACGTTTCAAGAAACCACCCGAACCCCGACCGTGACCTCGAAGCCGAAAAACACGCCGCCTCTAAAGTTACCCTCATCGGCATGTTCCTTGATGGCTTTCTCGGGCTGATCAAAGTCATCGCCGGCACCCTATTCCATTCCCATGCACTGGTGGTCGATGGCATCCACTCCTTTACCGATGTTGCCTCGGACTGGGTCGTACTTATCGTCATGCGTTTATCTCGCAAGGGCCCGGATGACGACCATCCCTATGGCCACCAAAGGATCGAAACCCTCGGCACACTCGTATTGGGCAGTTTGTTGATTGCCGTGGGGGCGGCGCTGGCGTGGGAAAACATACTGCGCTTGGCAGAACAAGAAGAGCTTTACGTGCCTGGCTGGCCGGTACTGGTTGCGGCCGCCATCTCAGTGTTGAGTAAAGAATGGATTTTCCGCTATACCCGCCACGTTGGTCTCGCAATTCGTTCTGATCTGATCGTCGCCAATGCCTGGCACAGCCGCACTGACGCCATTTCATCGGTGGTCGTGTTGCTTTCAACCGCCGGAGCAATGCTAGGGGTGGTCTGGCTTGACACAGTCGCGGCGGTCGCCGTCGCGATCATCATTGTCCACATCGGCTGGAAATTCACCTGGGACAGCGTCAAAGAACTGATCGATACCGGCTTATCCAAGGACGATACCGAAAAACTCCGCGCAATCGCGCTGGCAACGCCCGGCGTTCGAAACGTCCATGAATTACGAAGCCGGCGCATGGGCCAGGACATACTGCTCGATATCGATCTGGTGGTGCGCCCTGAAATCAGCGTCTCCGAAGGGCACCAGATCGGCCTCAAGGTCGTGACCAGCATGCGCGCAGCTCTCGATAACATTCAGGACATCAATTTTCACATTGATGCTGAAAACGACGAGGCGATCCCCTCTCTAAATGAACCAGGGCTGCCGTCAAGGGAGGAAATACGCTCGCAGCTTACGGAAGCCTTGGGTGAGCTGCCGCCACACAGCCGATTGGGATTACACTACCTGGAAAAAAGGGTCCATCTAGAGATTTTCCTCGACGAAGAACACCCCGCTCCCGAGCTGACTCCGCAGGGGGTTCAGGCCGCGCTTTCGAATGCGCCCTGGCTGGGCAGTGTCCGGATTTGGGTGGCAGCCGAATCCGGGTAGAGCTCCTACCGACGACGCTTTTCTTCCATGCGGGAAAGGAATTCCTGCATCACCAAAGTGTAAAGTTCGCCCCCCAGAAACTTGTCCTCAACCCCGGAATCGATACTTGGATTATCGTTCACCTCGATCACCGCAACGCGGTTGCCTGCCTGTTTGATATCGACGCCATAAAGGCCATTCCCGATCAGGCGAGTCGAATTCAGAGCCGCTTGAATCACATTTCTAGGCACCTCATAGGTCGGCATCGTCTCGAAATCGCCACTTTCGACCGCTGCCCCGCCATGCTGATAGATTTGCCAATGGCCTTTCACCATCATGTATTTGCAGGCATAGATCGCGCGGCCACCCAAAACGCCTATACGCCAGTCGTAGTCGGTGTAGAAATACTCCTGGGCTAACACCAATGCTGACTGCCTGAACAACTCTTTCAAGCCAGCTTTTAACTCCGCTTCATCCTTGGCTTTGGCGACACCCCGCGAAAATGCGCCATCGGGAATTTTTATGACCACCGGAAAGCCCAATTCATTCACCACCTGCTCGACCGCATCCGTCTGGCCTTTTGAAAGAATCAGCGTCTTGGGTGTGGGTACTTTGTTATTTTTCAGCAAGTCTGCGAGGAACACCTTATTGGTGCAGCGCAGAATAGAGACAGGATCATCGATCACGACCAAACCTTCGGCCTCCGCCTTTCGCGCGAAGCGGTAGGTATGATGATCAATCGCTGTGGTTTCCCGAATAAACAAGCCATCGAATTCCGGCAGCCGCATGTAATCCCGGCGAGTAACCCGTTCGACATTAATACCTAACTTTCGACCTGCACGCTCGAATCTTTTAAGGGCAGCCTCATCGCTCGGTGGCATTTCTTCATCCGGGTTTACCAGCATGGCAAGATCAAAACGATAGCGCCGACGGGTTTTTGGTTTGCGCCATACCATGCTGCTAAACCGATCCAATGCTGCTGCAAACAGGTCCTGCTCGCGCTCATCAAGATCCGCGGGGCAAGCCGGCTTCATGGATTCTATTTGCCACTGCTTTCGATGACGGAAAACCACTTCGATAATGGGGCAAGGAAAACGCTCAAACAGCGCACGAGCGACAGGCTTGAGATCTGCATGTTCGGCCTGCCCAAAGTACGTGCGAATCCGAACTTCATGGGTGGCCGCCCTCTCATCTGTAGCGGGATCGATCTCCTGGGCTTCGTTTTCCAGCCACTGGATAACACTGGCGTCCAACTCCTCGAGCTCTAGAGAAAACAGGCCTTTCCTACCGAGGTCGTTCAGCGTCATCACAGAAGGCACCACATGGTGCCCCCGCGCTTCCGCCAACAAGGAACAGTAATAGCCCCGGCTCAAATACCGGGCACTCTGGCAAAGGTTGATTACCCGCACCCGGCTGTTAGAAGGAGCGGCGAATTTCAGGTACTGCTCAAAGGTGAGCACATCTTCACTCGGATAGTAGGGTGCCCAATCTTTCTCTCGATCCACAACAATCAACAAACGGGACATAGCAGGCTTTCCTCCCTGAAGGTTCAGCCGGATAATTAGCGCAACAATACGCCGCTGCAGGGTCCCCCACAATCATCCATTGATGAGTGCTTTTACGCATCCTTCCGCGCTACCCGATGCCCCCTGCCTCTACCATAATAGCTGCAGAGGGAGCCCTTCTGGCCTCCCCGTCTTTTCTGCGCCCCGGGGCTCAACCATCATGCAAGATTTACTGCTACGACAAGCCGTCTCCGGCGACCTGAAAAACCTTGTCGAACTCGAGAACCAATGCTTTATCGACGACCGCATTTCCCGGCGGAGTTTCCGGCGTTTTCTGGAAGTGCCCCGAGACCGACTGATCGTTGCGGAGCTGGGTTCCGATCTGGTGGGCTACTGCCTGGTTCTGATGACTGCCGCGACCCGTCTCGCCAGAATCTATTCCATTGCAGTTTCCCCGAATGTCCGGGGAAAAGGTGTCGGAGAACAACTGATCAAAGCTGCAGAAAAAGAAGCGTCCGATGCCGACCGCATTGTCATGCGCCTTGAGGTACGTGAAGATAACGCCGGTGCCATCAACCTCTATCGACGCCTGGGCTACCGACAGTTCGGCACATACCGGGATTACTATGAAGATCACGGCACCGCGCTGCGATTTGAGCGACGTATTCTGTACTACGAGCCTGCCCGGGAGTTTCTACCGGTGCCTTATTACCCGCAGACTACGGAATTTACCTGCGGTCCATCGGCTCTGATGATGGCTCTGTCGGCGCTGGATGAGTGTCAGCCGTTAACCACCCTTGAAGAGCTGAAAATCTGGCGCGAAGCCACCACGATTTTCATGCTCGCGGGTCATGGTGGCTGTGGCCCCCACGGCCTCGCACTGTCCGCCTGGAACCGGGGCTTTCAGGCCAGCGCCTGGATCAGTCAGGAGGGCGCTCTGTTCAAAGACACTGTGCGTAACGACGATAAAAAGCGGGTACTGGAACTGGTGCATGAGGGGTTTCTGCACGACATAGGGCAAACCGGCATCCAGATACACCACGACCCACTAACGCTAGAGGCGATGGAAGGCGCCCTGGTCAGAGGCGAGATACCGGTTATTCTCATCAGCACCTGGCAACTGAACCGTAGCCGGGTACCTCACTGGGTGACTGTTTGCGCCATCGATGAGGATTTCGTGTATCTGCATGACCCGGAGATCGACATAGAGGAAGGCGAAACGGTGGCCGACAAGCAATATTTACCAATCGACAAACGGGTGTTTAGCAAGATCTCGAGTTACGGCCGCAACCAGCCGCTGCAAGCAGCGGTGATTGTCGGCCCACCAAGAGCGTAATCAGCCATTGCGGATCGCAGCTTCCTTCAATTCGGATATCCGGTCCCGCAAACGGGCCGCAGCTTCGAAATCCAAGTCGGCGGCCGCCTTATACATCTCGTCTTCGAGTGTCGCCACTTCTTTAAGCAGCTCCTGAGGAGAGCGCTTGCCGGCTGCAACCAGGTAATCCTCCGCCTGCTCTGCCGCTTTCTGGCCGGGCCGGTCGGCCTTGCGGCGACCCCGCCCTCCTCCGGGAGCCCCCTCCATAATGTCTGCGATCTTTTTAGTGAGGCCGGTTGGGGTAATACCATGCTCTTCGTTATGAGCCTGCTGCTTCGCCCGGCGGCGTTCGGTTTCATCCAACGCCCGCTGCATCGAACCGGTGATCCTGTCGCCATACAGAATGGCTTTGCCGTTCACGTTCCTAGCAGCACGGCCGATGGTCTGGATCAGCGAACGCTCGCTGCGAAGGAAGCCCTCTTTGTCAGCATCCAGAATCGCCACCAGCGAAACCTCGGGCATATCCAGCCCCTCTCGCAACAGGTTAATACCCACCAGCACATCGAATTCGCCGCGACGAAGATCCCGGATAATCTCAACCCGTTCCACCGTATCAATGTCCGAATGCAGATAGCGCACACGAATGTCGTGCTCCATCAGGAAGTCGGTTAAATCCTCCGCCATCCGTTTGGTTAACGTGGTCACAAGAACACGCTCTTTAACCTCAACCCGAGCGTGAATCTCGGAAAGCAGGTCGTCCACCTGAGTAGACGCAGGACGAACCTCAATCTCGGGATCGAGCAACCCGGTCGGCCGAACCACCTGCTCTACCACCTGCCCGGCGTGTTCAGCTTCATAATTACCGGGTGTCGCCGACACGAAGATCATCTGTGGCGCAATCCGCTCCCACTCTTCGAACCGCATGGGCCGGTTGTCCAGTGCCGATGGCAGACGGAAGCCATATTCAACGAGTGTTTCTTTACGCGAACGGTCCCCCTTGTACATGGCACCGATTTGCGAAATCGTCACGTGGGATTCGTCCACCACCAACAACGCGTTCGGTGGCAGGTAGTCAAACAAGGTGGGAGGCGGTGCGCCCGGATCCCGGCCCGACAGGTAACGGGAATAGTTTTCGATGCCGTTGCAGTAGCCCAGTTCCAGCATCATCTCGATATCGTAGCGTGTCCGTTCCTCGAGCCGCTGCGCCTCCACCAAACGATGATTATCGCGTAACTGCTTCAACCGCTCATCCAGTTCCACTTTAATGTTCTCAACCGCATCCAGGACTTTCTGGCGTGGCGTTACATAGTGAGACTTGGGGTAAATGGTGACGCGCGGCACCCGGCGCAGCACTTCACCGGTAAGGGGGTCAAAATAACTTAGCTGCTCAACTTCATCGTCGAACAACTCAATACGAATAGCTTCGCGCTCGGATTCGGCCGGGAACACATCGATCACGTCGCCGCGAACCCGATAATTGGCCCGATGGAATTCCACATCGTTCCGGGTGTATTGCAACTCGGCCAATCGCCGCAAGATATCGCGCTGCTCGACCGGATCACCTCGGTCCAGATGCAGCATCATCTTCATATAGGACTCAGGGTCGCCCAAGCCATAAATTGATGACACCGAGGCCACGATAATCGCATCCGGGCGTTCCAGCAGTGCCTTGGTCGCCGACAAACGCATTTGTTCGATGTGTTCGTTAATCGAGGCATCTTTTTCGATAAACGTATCCGACGACGGGACATAAGCTTCCGGCTGGTAGTAGTCGTAGTAGGAAACGAAATACTCCACCGCGTTGTCCGGGAAGAATTCTTTAAATTCACCGTACAACTGGGCTGCAAGCGTTTTATTATGGGCCATCACAATGGTTGGCCGCTGCACTTCCTGAATTACGTTGGCAATGGTGAAGGTTTTACCGGAACCCGTCACGCCCAGCAGGGTCTGGTGGGCCAAACCAGAGTGGATACCGTCTACAAGCCCGGCGATGGCCGTGGGCTGATCCCCCGCTGGCTGATAAGGCGAATCGACACGAAAAACACCCTCTTTCGGGGCACGAGTTGATTGACTAGCCATAATTGGCAAAGAACCTCCAGTGGTCAGTGGCAACCATCACGGCTACTACTTACAAGAAATTTAGCGATACCGTCGCTTCATGATACCATCTGCCCGATCGACGGCCGTGTAAAATTCAGCCGGGAAGCAGAACTCCCCGTGCTACCACGCCGGTCGCAGCCCATAAGACGCAGCTTTAAGGAGCTCAAGTTTGGACCTTCAACTTTCCAGCCGTGTACAGGCTATCAAGCCATCCCCGACCCTCGCCGTTACCAACAAAGCAGCCGAGCTTCGCGCTGCTGGCCAAGACATTATTGGCTTGGGTGCAGGCGAGCCGGACTTCGACACCCCAGAGCACATCAAAAAGGCCGCTATTGAAGCCATTACCAATGGCCAAACCAAGTACACCGCGGTTGATGGTACGCCTGCTCTGAAAAAAGCGATCATTGCGAAGTTCAAACGCGACAACGGTCTGGAATACGAAGCCAATCAGATTCTGGTATCCAGTGGCGGCAAACAAAGCTTTTTCAACCTGGCACTGGCCACTT
Organism: Marinobacter sp. MDS2; assembly: GCF_030718085.1. Taxonomy (NCBI): domain Bacteria; kingdom Pseudomonadati; phylum Pseudomonadota; class Gammaproteobacteria; order Pseudomonadales; family Marinobacteraceae; genus Marinobacter; species Marinobacter sp. MDS2. The sequence continues at coordinate 124,177 of NZ_JAVAJF010000003.1, read as the reverse complement.
TGAACCCGGGCGACGAAGCCATTATCCCTGCGCCGTACTGGGTATCTTACCCGGACATGGTGCTGGTTGCAGAAGGCAACCCGGTAATCATCGAAACATCGGTTGATACCCGCTTCAAGATCACGCCGGAACAGCTGGAAAATGCGATTACTGATCGCACCCGCCTGTTCGTGATCAACAGCCCGTCCAACCCGAGCGGCATGGCCTACTCGATGGAAGAGCTGAAGGCGATTGGTGAAGTGCTCAAGAAGCACCCGAACATCATGATCGCCACCGACGACATGTACGAGCCGATTCTTTGGACTGGCAAGCCGTTCTGCAACATCGTGAACGCATGCCCAGAGCTGTATGAGCGCACGTTCGTGCTGAACGGCGTTTCCAAGGCCTACTCCATGACGGGCTGGCGCATCGGTTATGCCGCAGGCCCGGCAAAGATCATCGGCGCCATGAAGAAGATTCAGTCCCAGAGCACGTCTAACCCCTGCTCGATCTCTCAGGCAGCCGCTACCGCTGCGCTTGATGGCGACCAGGCGTGCGTAGGCGAGATGGTTAAGTCGTTCAAGCAGCGCCACGATTGGCTGGTTGACGCGTTGAACAAGCTCCCGGGCGTTGAGTGCCCTTACGGCGATGGCACCTTCTACGTGTTCCCTAGCTTCCAAGGCGCGATTGACGCAACGGACGGCGTAAGCACTGACGTTGAGTTCGCTGAAAAGCTGCTGAGTGAAGCAGGCGTTGCGTTGGTTCCTGGCTCTGCATTCGGCAGCCCGGGCCACATGCGCTTGAGCTTTGCGACCAGCATGGACAACCTCGAGAAGGCCATCGAGCGTTTGGAAAAAGCTCTTGGCTAATTTTTTTAGTTAAGGGGTTGACGAGGCGGTATGGCCACACTAATATACGCGCCTCGTCACATGACGATGTTCCCCGATAGCTCAGTTGGTAGAGCAACGGACTGTTAATCCGTTTGTCGCTGGTTCGAGCCCAGCTCGGGGAGCCACTATTTCGAAAGCCCGCTAGTTCTATGAATTAGCGGGCTTTTTTGTGGGCGTTCGTTTTACCTGACACTTTCGGTGATTGCTGATCGGCACTTGGCCCTAGCTTGTTTGTTTGGGTGCAATGGCGTGGCGGACCCCTTCTTCCAAAAACCGCTCCTTCGGCACGTCCATGTGACGCTTCTGCTCCGCCATCCATGGCTCCGCACATTTTTGGAAGAAGGGGTCCGCCCCACCAATCAACCTGCACAGGCATCCGAAAAGGCTAACACCTCCTCTGGATAGAACATTAGAACCAGAACCAAATCGTTATACGACGATAACTCCGAAGACTGAACGCCGAGGATGGAGGCCGCTCCCGAAAATTTCGGAGGCCATGGATGGCCGGAGAGAAGCGCACATGGATGTGCTCGTAGCGGTTTTCGGGAGCGGCCTTCATCCTTGGCGCCACCCCCAAAATCAAAGACTAGGGCCAGCAGCGAAACGTGCGCTGCCAGTTAGCCCCCATGAACCTCAGCATGAATAGCCTCCAACGCCGCCAGAGGATCAGCAGCCTTGGTAATAGGACGACCAATCACTAGGTAGTCGGACCCCGCTTTAAGGGCATCCGTGGGGGTCATAATGCGCTGCTGATCGCCTTTGTCAGCGGACAGCGGGCGAATGCCCGGGGTAATGAGCTGAAAGCCAGCACCCTGCTCAGCTTTTAGGCGCGGAGCCTCTTGTGCAGAACACACCACACCATCCAAGCCACAATTTCGGGTTAGCGTAGCCAACCGGGACACATGCACTTCTGGCGAATCAGTGATACCAATACCAGCCAAATCGTCGGCAGACATACTGGTTAGAACGGTCACCGCAATCAGCAAAGGCTTATCCACACCAAACTGCTCCAAACGCTCCCGGCACGCGACCATCATCTTCTCGCCGCCCGAGGCATGCACGTTCACCATCCACACGCCCAAGTCCGCTGCGGCCGCCACGGCCGACGAAGTTGTATTGGGAATATCGTGGAATTTCAGATCCAGAAAAACATCAAAGCCCCTGCTCTGCAGAGCCTTAACCAGTTGCGGGCCAGAACGGGTAAACAACTCTTTGCCGACCTTCAGGCGGCACTTGTTCGGATCAAGCTGATCAACAAGCGCCAGCGCCGGATCCTGAGAGGGAAAGTCTAAAGCTACAATGATTTTCGGGTCGTTGGGGTTTTGCACGTTCGATTTTCCCAGTCAGTAAATTAAAACGTTATTCGGCTTCCACACCTTGAATCGGCCGCACGGTCTCCCACTGCTTGCAGCTCGGGCACAACCAATGCAGCTGCTGGCCATCAAAGCCACAGTTCACGCAGCGATAGATCGGACGATTGGCAAGTATCAAATGACCAATACGGCTTACCAAGCGCCCCTCATCGGTAGTCATGCCCTTTTCATAGCCTGCAAGCTCTACAAGCCGCAGCAGACCCCGCATTGAAGGCCGAACCTCCAGCTCCTGACGCAACAGATCAATCGCTGCCGGGCGGCTGGAGGAGCGTTCCACCGATTCTACCAGCGCAAGCAGCAAACTCGTGCTCGGGTGCTGCTCATAAAGTTTTTTCAGTTTTTTAAACAAACGCCCGACATCACCGTGGTCACGCTCGAGCTGCATTAGCCGATCGACAGCCTCGGGGCCAAATTGAGGGTTTTGCTCGAATACTTTCAAGCCCTGTTTACTGGCGTCGCGATAATTGCCTTGGCGAACGTGCAGCTTCATCAACAACAGCGTGGCCCGCACACATGAAGGATCGTATTCCAAGGCCTCTCTGAACAACTTCTTTGCCGTCCAGCGGTCGTCCTCTTTAAGCGCTAAATCAGCCAGCTCACAGGTAATGTAGGCAAGCGTCTTGAACATGACAGGATCGGAATCCGTTCGGGTAAGCGTTTTCGCAACCTGCCCGGCCTTTTCCCACTCCTTCTCCTGCTGATACAGCTCGATGAGCTCGCTTGCCGCCCGGCGACCGTATTCGCGATCCCCCATCAGCTCTTGAAACAGCGCCTCAGCCCTATCCAACAGCCCGGCGCCGAGGTAATCCATGGCCAGTTCGAGGGTTACTTTAGGCGTGTAGCGAGCGGGTAACTCAGGGCGAGCAAGTAGATTTTGGTGAATCAGGGTTGCACGGTCGGTTTCGCCTTTATTGCGAAAATGACTACCAATGGACAGATGGAGGCTGACCGTATCCTTGTTAACTGGCAAGGATTGCACAAAGTTTTCAACGGCCTGATCAGAATAATTCGTAAAAAGAAACTGGAGACGATCTTTAACGGAGTCTACATCCGAGATGGTTTTACGCGAACGGCGATAAGAAGCGCCATACCGGCCCAGCAGCCAGCCAACAGCAACAGCAACCGTTAGAAGCAGCCAGTTGAACACTAATTCCATTAAAGTGCCTGGTCGTTATCAGCCCTGGATTTCTCTAGCGCCTGTTCGGTTCGCTCAAGCCGCTTTTTAAGATTGCGGCGGGACACCGAGGAACGAAAAGACCCGATCAACATTAGCAGAACACCAACTAACGCACCCAACACGAAAGACATGATGATCCACACCGCGACACCATGGGGCTGAGTTTCAAACAGAAGGAAGTTCAGGGAAACCGCCATCTGATTATTCAACGAGAATACCAGTGCAACGACTATCAGAATAACAACCAGGACAATTAACAGAATCTTCTGCAGTGCTGCCATCTCGTATACGCTCCAGACGGGTAAATTTCCAATCCTACAATGCCATAAGGCGCACTTACAGCAGGATCAGAAGCCTTTCTTCAAGCTATCATTAACCTGCTCTCGCAGCTCTTTTCCGGGCTTAAAATGCGGTACATATTTTGCCGGTAACTGCACTGCCTCCCCGGTTTTCGGGTTTCGGCCCACACGCGCTTCGCGGTGATGCAAAGAAAAGCTGCCAAATCCTCTGATCTCGATACGCTGGCCATCGGCCAACGCCTGAGACATATGTTCAATGATGGTCTTAACCGCCAGCTCGACATCCTTTACCGAGAGCTGTGTCTGCTTTGATGCTACCAGTTCAACCAGTTCGGACTTCGTCATGAGGCACTTTCCTCTGTCATTATTATTCCGCACTTAAATGCTGGATTCCAATGACTCTAGTTTAGCCAAACCAGAAAAAAACACAAAAAAAACGGGCTCTTAGAGCCCGTTTTTTTTCACTACCAACCAGACAATCAGTCTTTGTTGGCGTTTTGCTGCTGCATCTGTTCCTTGATCAGGTCACCGATGGTGGTGGCACCTGAGGTTTCTGCAGCCTTACTGCGCACGCTATCCAGCGCCTGCTTGTCGTCTTCTACATCCTTAGACTTCACAGACAGGTTGATAACGCGGTTCTTGCGATCGATGCTGATGATCTTCGCTTCAACTTCTTCGCCTTCTTTCAGCACGTTGCGCGCGTCTTCAACGCGGTCACGGCTGATTTCGGAGGCTTTCAGTACGGCTTCAACTTCTTCGTTCAGGGCGATAGTAGCGCCTTTAGCGTCTACTGCAGAAACAGTACCCTTAACGATGGAGCCTTTGTCGTTCAGCTGTACAAACTCGGCGAACGGATCGCTTTCCAGCTGCTTGATACCCAGGGAGATACGCTCACGCTCTGGATCAACAGACAGGATAACGGTTTCAACTTCGTCGCCCTTCTTGTATTCGCGAACGGCTTCTTCACCGGTTTCGTTCCAGCTGATGTCAGACAGGTGAACCAGGCCGTCGATGCCGCCATCCAGACCGATGAAGATACCAAAGTCAGTGATTGACTTGATCTTACCGGAGATGCGATCGCCTTTGTTGAAGTTGCCAGAGAAGTCTTCCCATGGGTTAGACACACACTGCTTGATACCCAGAGAAATACGACGACGCTCTTCGTCGATATCCAGGATCATCACTTCAACTTCGTCACCTACCTGAACAACCTTGGACGGGTGGATGTTCTTGTTGGTCCAATCCATTTCGGACACGTGAACCAGACCCTCAACACCTTCTTCCAGCTCAGCGAAGCAGCCGTAATCGGTCAGGTTGGTTACACGAGCAGTTACCCGAGCATTCTCTGGGTAACGACCTTTGATATCGACCCAAGGATCTTCGCCCAGCTGCTTCAGACCCAGAGACACACGGTTGCGCTCACGGTCGAACTTCAGGACTTTAACATTGATTTCATCGCCCACATTCACGATTTCGCTCGGGTGCTTAATGCGCTTCCAAGCCATGTCAGTGATGTGCAGCAGGCCGTCAACACCGCCCAGATCTACGAATGCACCGTAGTCGGTCAGGTTCTTGACGATACCTTTGATTTCCAGACCTTCGGTCAGGGTTTCCAGCAGAGCTTCACGCTGCTCGCTGTTTTCAGCTTCCAGAACGGCGCGGCGAGAAACAACCACGTTGTTACGCTTCTGGTCCAGCTTGATAACCTTGAATTCAAGCTCTTTATTTTCCAGGTGCGCGGTGTCGCGAACCGGACGAACGTCTACCAGGGAGCCCGGCAAGAAGGCACGGATACCAGCCAGATCAACAGTGAAGCCACCTTTGACCTTGCCGTTAATAATACCTTTAACCACTTCTTCAGCTTCGAAGGACTTCTCGAGAACCTTCCAGGCTTCGGCGCGCTTCGCTTTCTCACGGGACAGACGAGTTTCACCGAAACCGTCTTCAACAGCGTCGAGAGCTACGTCGACTACGTCGCCGATTTGAACTTCCAACTCGCCTTTTTCGTTGAGGAACTGGGAGGCGGGGATAACGCCTTCGGACTTCAGTCCAGCGTTAACGGTGACCCAGTCGCTATCAACATCAACTACGGTTCCCTGAACAATGGAACCTGGCTGCATGTCGATTTCTTTTAAACTTTCTTCGAATAAATCCGCAAAGCTCTCGCTCATTATGTGCCCTATATGATCAACGCAAGTATGCTCCGTGCCGCCAGCAACACGGTCTGTTAATGATTTCCGGATTCAGCCTGCGGCTGGCAATATTTTGCTGACTCCGGCATTCCAACGACAAAAAGGTGTAGTCAGGCCTGACCTGCTGCGGCCATACACCTGTCTAACACCTCTTCTATACTCAAACCTGTAGAATCAATGACTTGCGCATCATCCGCAGGCTTAAGGGGAGCCGCTGACCGGTTCATATCCCGATCGTCGCGTACCCGAATCTCGTCTAAAACGGCGTCAATAGTAACATCGACCCCAGCGTCCTTCAACTGATTATAACGGCGCCGCGCGCGCTCTTCGGCACTGGCAGTCAGGAAAATCTTTACGGGTGCATCGGGAAAAACCACCGTCCCCATATCTCGCCCGTCTGCCACAACTCCGGGTGCCTTCTGAAAATCTCTCTGGCGCTGCAGCAAGGCATCCCGAACCGGCTGCATGACGGCAACTTTGGACGCATTGTTGCCACAAGCCTCGGTACGAATCTCGGACGTAACGTCCTTCCCAGCCAGAAGTACGCGGACCGGCTGACCAACCTCACCCGGTTCAAACTCTACATCCAGGGTTGCTGCAACTTTGACCAAGCCTGCTTCGTCATCCAACGGTACGCCCTGGCGCGTTGCTGCCAGCGCGGTCAGACGATACAGCGCACCACTGTCCAGCAAGTGCCACCCTAGTTTGCGGGCCAGCATCTGGGTAATCGTGCCTTTGCCAGCACCGCCAGGGCCGTCAACTGTAATGACCGGGGCCTTGCTATCCACCATTAACAACCACCTTCTGTTCTGATTTTGAAACCCGTTTGTTTGGCCAGCTCAACGAAGTCCGGGAACGATGTCGTCACGTTCGAACAATCGTTAATCGTAATCGGGCCGGTTGCACGCAAAGATGCAACGGCGAACGACATGGAAATCCGGTGGTCTTCGTGGCTCTCAACCGTGCCGGAACCGATGGTCTGGCCACCCTCAATAATGATGCCATCCGGAGTCACGGTGGTTTCAACACCCAGCTCCGCCAACCCGTCGGCCATCACCTGAATCCGGTCACTTTCTTTCACCCGAAGCTCTTCAGCACCACGCAGCGTCGTGCGGCCCTTGGCGCAGGTTGCCGCAATGAACAGCACCGGAAACTCATCGATCGCCAACGGCACCTGGTCTTCCGGAATATCAATACCCTGCAACTCAGCCGACCGAACTCTCAAGTCCGCTACAGGCTCACCACCAATAACACGCTCGTCGAGCACCTCAATATTCGCACCCATCTGGCGCAGGATGTTGATGACGCCAACACGAGTCGGGTTCATCCCCACGTGGCGCAAGGTCAAATCAGAATCCGGTGCAATAGACGCCGCCACCAGGAAGAACGCCGCAGATGAAATATCGGCAGGCACATCAATAACCCCAGCTTCCAGCTTACCGCCCCCAACAACTTTTGCGGTTGCGCCATCACGCTGCACGTCATAGCCAAAACCTTGCAGCATACGCTCGGTGTGATCGCGAGTGGGCGCCGGTTCGGTGACAGAGGTTGCGCCGTCAGCGTAGAGACCGGCCAACAGCAAGCACGATTTTACCTGCGCACTGGCCACCGGCATATCGTAATGAATACCGTTCAGTGATTGGCCACCTTTGATCTTTAGCGGCGGTCGGCCACCCTCGGCCGTATCGATCACTGCGCCCATTGCTCGCAATGGATCAGCAACACGCCCCATCGGGCGCTTCGACAGACTGGTGTCACCAGAAAGCTCTGAATCAAATGGTTGAGCTGCCAGCAACCCGGCAAACAGTCGCATGCCGGTGCCGGAGTTACCCAAATACAGCGGCCCACGCGGTGCCTGCAAGCCATGCAAACCCACACCGTGAATTCGAACCAAGCCGTTCTCCGGACCCTCGATGGTTACACCCATATCCCGAAAGGCCTGCAAAGTGGCAAGACTGTCTTCGCCTTCAAGAAAGCCTTTTACCTCGGTCACGCCTTCAGCCAATGCGCCCAACATGATGGAACGGTGCGAAATGGATTTATCACCCGGAACCCGAATGTCGCCGCGGACAGAGCCGCCCGGCTGCATTTGAAAGATAACTTGCTGATCACTGTTATTAGTCACGTACGCCTGCCCTGAAAGCATCTTTGTAAAATGTTCGCGCGCCGCCTTGGCACGACTGAAAACCCGGAGCAACGTCGCCCCATCACCTTCGGCAATGGCACCCCGGAGTTCACCCAAATCGTGGGTAAAATGGTCAATCACGCGCAGCACTGCGTCGCGGTTTGACAGAAAAATGTCATGCCACATGACCGGATCACTGGCTGCAATTCGAGTGAAATCCCGAAAGCCTCCGGCAGCGTACCGAAAGATATCCAGATTCTCATCTTCTCCGGCCAGCGTATCCACCAACGAGAAGGCTATCAGATGCGGCAGATGGCTGGTCGCCGCCAGCACCTCATCATGGTACGCCACCGACATGGTCAGCACCGTGGCCCCCGCGCCTTCCCACAATCTGGACAGACGAGCCAGGCTGACACGATCGGCATTATCCGCCGGAGTCAGGATCACTTTATGATTGGCAAACAGATCAGGGTTGGCTGCTCGAATGCCGCTCTTTTCAGAACCCGCGATTGGGTGCCCGGGAATAACGTTCGGCGGAATAGCGCCAAAAACAGCCTCTACATCCGTCGCAAAACTGGTTTTGGTGCTGCCCACATCCGTCAGCACGGCATCGTTACTCAACCAGGGTTTGATCTGCTCTAACACGCTGCGTGTGGCTCTCACAGGCACTGCCAGAACCACCAGATCACTCCCTTCAACAGCCGCTTGTAAGCTGGATGCGGCCTGATCGATGACACCCAGCTCGACACCCAACGCAAGCTCATCGGCGCGCTGATCGAAACCCACGACACAATCCGCCAGCTGGTGCTTACGAATCGCACTCGCCAGAGAGCCACCGATCAGACCCAAGCCAATGATGGCAACCCGATGAAAAGCAGGCGCGCTATCAACCACTTTAGTGCCCATCCCGAACAGCCTGTAATGCGTCAGACAGGGCTTCAAGGAAACGTGCGTTTTCTTCGGCAAGGCCCACAGATACACGCAGGTAGTTTGGCATACCGTAGCCGGCGACCGGACGAACAATCACGCCACGGGCCAGTAATGCCTGATAAACCTCGGCCGCCTGAGCGCCCACATCTACCGCTATAAAGTTGCCGACCGACGGAATGAACGACACGCCCAACTGCTCAAAGCCTGCAGCGAGCTGGCGCAAACCGGCGTCATTCACTTCGCGCGAACGATTCAAATACTCTTCGTCCTCAAGCACGGCAGCGGCTGCAGCCAAGGCGATAGAGTTGACGTTGAACGGCTGGCGTACCCGATTCAGCACATCCGCAATAGCCGGCGAGCTAAGAGCGTAACCTACCCGCATCGCCGCCAATCCCCAGGCTTTCGAGAACGTACGACAGACAACGAGGTTGGGATAACGCTCAAGCAGCTGGACTCCGTCAGCATACTCGCCGCCGGTCAGGTACTCGCAATAGGCCTCATCCAGAACCACCAGAACCTGCTCTGGAATGCGCTGCAGAAACGCTTCGATGGCACCGGCAGTGTGAACAGTACCCGTAGGGTTGTTGGGATTGGCAACAAAGATCAGCTTGGTGTGCTCATTGACCGCTTTCGCCATGGCATCAAGGTCGTGGCCCCACGCTTTAGCGGGAACCGAGACGCCCTTGGCACCAATCGCCTGAGCCACTATCGGGTAAACCGCGAAGGCATATTGAGAAAACACCACTTCATCGCCTGGCCCGGCAAAGCAGCGGGCAATCACTTCAAGGACATCATTGGAGCCATTGCCCAAGGTGATCTGATTCATTGCAACGCCAAACCGGCTCACCAGAGCCTGCTTCAACGAAAATCCATTGCCGTCCGGGTACAGACAAGACTCCTCCAGAGCCTTGCGAGCCGCGGCCATGGCTTTCTCACTCGGCCCCAGAGGGTTTTCGTTGCTCGCCAGCTTGATAATCTCTTCCGGATTCAGCCCGAGCTCTCGCGCCAGTTCTTCAATCGGCTTTCCGGGCTGATACGGAGACAGAGCCTGAACACCTTTCACCGCGAGACTCTGGTAATCCACTGACATTCAACATTCCTCCGGGTCAATTCAATCTCAACTTAAAGCACGCCAATCGGGTAAGAACCCAAACGTTTCAACTCCACCGCTTCTTCATCAATCTCGGCCAATACATTGCGAGCAAGCTCGTCTTCCATGTGCCCTTCAAAATCGATATAGAACACATAGGCCCAGGTGCCGCTGGGCGATGGTCGGGTTTCAATCCGGGTCAGACTGATGCCCTCACGATGGAAAGGCTCCAGCAATTGATACAAAGCACCCGGCTTGTTGCGCATAGACACCAGAATGGAGGACTTGTCCTGACCGCTGGCCTCAACTTCTTCCCGTCCGATAATCAGGAACCGAGTGGTATTGTCAGGGCGGTCTTCGATGCTACTTGCCAACACATCCAAACCGTAAAGTTCGGCTGCCATATCGCCCGCTATCGCCGCCGCACCAGGCTCTTCCGAAGCACGACGGGCCGCCTCTGCGTTACTCGACACCGTAATACGCTCAATTCCGGCACGGTGGGAATCCAACCACTGTCGGCACTGGGCAAAAGACTGCTGGTGGGAGTAAATGCGGGTAATTTCCTGATCTTTAAACTGAGGCGACACCATCAAATGATGATGAATACGAAGTTGCACCTCACCACAAATTTTCAGTGGCGACGACATGAACATATCAAGGGTATGGTTCACCATACCCTCGGTTGAATTCTCGACCGGCACGACGCCGTAATGAGCGGAGCCGGATTCAACTTCGCGAAACACTTCATCAATCGCTGGCATCGGCACGCTGATAACCGAATGACCAAAGTGTTTGAGCGCAGCAGCTTGGGTGAAGGTGCCCAGCGGCCCCAGAAACGCGATGTGCATCGGTTTCTCGAGCGCCAGACACGCAGACATGATCTCCCGAAACAGACGCGCCATTTCCTCGGCCGGCAGCGGCCCCGGATTCTCCTCTTTAATCCGGCGAAGCACCTGGGCTTCCCGCTCCGGGCGGTAGAAAAACACATCCTGCCCGGGGTTCGCAGCCATTTTCACATGGGCCACTTCCTGAGCGCAGGCGGCTCTGGCGCTGATCAGCTTCATGATCTGCTGATCAAGGCTGTCGATTTCGTCCCGAAGTTCGCTCAGGCGGGCCTTCTCGTCGGTCATGATCAGCCCCGCTCCTTCTCGAATTCCGCCATGTAGTCAATCAACGCGTCCACACCCGCTTCCGGCATGGCGTTGTACAAACTGGCACGCATGCCGCCTACCGAACGATGGCCTGCCAAGTTAAGCAAACCACGGGCATTCGCGCCCTTCAGAAACTCACCGTTCAAAGCGTCGTCACCCAAGGTAAACGGAATGTTCATCCAGGAGCGGAAACGTGGATCAATGGGGTTAGCGTAAAAGTCGCTGTTATCAATAAATCCATACAGCTTGCTGGCCTTACGTGCGTTGATCTCGCCCATCGCCTGTACGCCGCCCTGCGCCTTCAGCCATTTGAACACCAGACCGGCCAGATACCAGGAGTAGGTCGCCGGTGTGTTGTACATCGAGCCGTTATCCGCGATGACTTGATAATTCATCATCGTCGGCGTCTCTTTGCGGGCTTTGCCCAGCAAATCCTTGCGGACGATCACGACAACCAGCCCGGATGGGCCGATGTTTTTCTGAGCGCCGGCGTATATCAGGCCAAACTTCGAGACATCCAGCGGGCGCGACAGAATCGTTGATGACATATCCGCCACCAGCGGTACTGAACCCGTCTCCGGCACGAAGTCGTATTCCAGACCACCAATGGTTTCATTCGGCGTGTAATGCAGGTAGGCGGCATCGGAAGAAGTCGCCCAGCTGGACTGGTCCGGAATGGTAGTAAAGCCACTGTCTTCCGAACTGGCAGCCACATTGACATTGCCGAAGCGCTTGGCTTCCGCAATGGCTTTCTTGGACCAGATACCGGTGTTCACGTAATCGGCTGTGGTGCTCTCACCCATCAAGTTCAACGGGATGGTGGCAAACTGACTGGATGCACCACCTTGCATGAACAACACTGCGTAATCATCTGAAATACCAGCCAGTTCCCGCAGATCTTTCTCGGCGGTTTCACCAATGGAAACAAACTCGTCACTGCGGTGACTCATTTCCATCACCGACATGCCGGTACCGCGCCAATCCAGCAGCTCGGTTTCAGCCTGTTTCAGCACAGCTTCCGGCAATGTCGCCGGGCCGGCACAGAAGTTAAACGCCCTACTCATTCTTCAGTTTCCTCGCCTGCGGCACCTTCATCGGCACCTGACTCTGTGTTCCCTTCTACGCTGACGCCGGCTTCATCCTCGTCATCGGATTCCGCAATACGCTCAACACCGACCAGCCGCTCGTCGTCCTGCGCCAATCGAATCAGGCGCACACCCTGGGTGTTGCGGCTAAGAACAGAGACTTCATCCGTCCGGGTACGCACCAGAGTGCCTTTATCCGAGATCAGCATCATCTCGTCGCCTTCAAACAACTGAAGTGCGGTGACCAGATTACCGTTACGCTCGGAACACTGCATCGCGATAACACCCTGGCTGCCGCGGCTGTAGGCCGGGAACTCGTCAATGGCGGTACGTTTACCGTAACCGTGTTCGCTCGCCGTCAATAGCACGCCACCTTCCTGCGGAATAATCAGCGACACCACATGATGCCCTTCCGGCATCTTGATACCGCGAACACCACGAGCAGTCCGGCTCATCGGACGAACCTGTTCTTCCTTGAAGCGCACTGCTTTGCCGGCGGTAGAGAACAGCATCACTTCAGCTTCGCCATTGGTGATGGCTGCGCCAATCAAGGTATCCCCTTCGTCCAGATTCAGCGCAATCAAACCGCTGCTACGCGGACGAGAGAAGTTAGGCAGAGGCGTTTTCTTAACAACACCGGCAGACGTTGCCATCAACACGAACTGGTCTTCAGGATAATCACGTACCGGCAGGAACGTGGTGATACGCTCACCTTCATCCAACGGCAAGATGTTAACCATTGGGCGACCACGGGAGCCGCGGCTACCACGAGGAATTTCAAACACACGCAGCCAGTACACCTTGCCACGGTTCGAGAAGCACAAAATGGTGTCGTGAGAGTTTGCCACCAGCAGCTTCTCTATGAAGTCTTCGTCCTTCATCGCTGTTGCTGCCTTGCCACGACCACCACGGCGCTGTGCCTGATAATCTTCGACCGCTTGTGTCTTGGCATAACCGCTATGAGAAATGGTCACAACCAGATCTTCTTCGTCAATCAGGTCAGCGATGGTCAGGTCACGCTGCGAACTGGTGATTTCGGTACGACGCTCGTCACCAAATTCAGAAACAACCGCTTCCAGCTCTTCACGGATAACCGACATCAGACGGTCCGGATCACCAAGAATGTCCAGCAGATCCGCAATCTTTTCCAGAATCTCTTTGTACTCGTTCTGGAGCTTTTCAGTTTCCAGACCGGTCAGGCGGTGCAGGCGCATGTCCAGAATCGCCTGAGTCTGCTCAGGCGACATGTAATACAGACCGTCACGCAGACCGTAGATTTCAGGCAGATCATCCGGACGGCAGGCATCTTCACCGGCGCGCTCCAGCATGGCCAGAACATTTCCAGGTGCCCAGCCACGACTCATCAGCTTCTCTTTCGCCTCAACCGAGGTCGGAGACGCTTTGATCAGCTCGATCATCTCGTCGATGTTGGCCAGAGCGACCGTCAGACCTTCCAGAATGTGGCCTCGCTCACGGGCTTTACGCAGCTCGAAGATGGTCCTGCGGGTCACCACTTCGCGGCGGTGACGCACGAACGCATCCAGCATTTCCTTGAGGTTCAGTGTCTTGGGCTCACCATTGATCAGCGCAACCATGTTGATACCGAACACGGTTTGAAGCTGAGTCTGCGCAAACAGGTTATTCACCACCACTTCAGGGTTTTCACCGCGGCGAAGCTCGATAACAACCCGGATGCCTTCCTTGTTGGACTCATCACGCAACTCGGTGATGCCTTCAAGGCGCTTCTCTTTGACCAGCTCCGCGATCTTCTCGATCAGACGCGATTTGTTCAGCTGGTAAGGCAGTTCGGTAATGATGATGGCATCACGCTTGGTCTTGGCGTCGTGTTCCACTTCGTGGCGGGCACGAATGTAAATCCGGCCCCGACCTGTGCGATAGGCCTCTACAATGCCCGCACGACCGTTGATAATGCCCTGAGTCGGGAAATCCGGGCCCGGAATATGCGCCATCAACTCATCAACAGTCAGGTCCGGATTTTCAATCAATGCCAGACAACCATTGACCACTTCCGTCAGGTTGTGCGGCGGAATATTGGTCGCCATACCAACGGCAATACCGGAGGAACCGTTCACCAACAGATTCGGCACTCGGGTTGGCATAACTTCCGGAATACGCTCGGAACCGTCGTAGTTGTCAACGAAATCGACCGTTTCTTTCTCGAGATCCGCCAACAGCGAATGCGCCACCTTTTCCATGCGAATTTCGGTGTAACGCATGGCGGCCGCGTTGTCGCCGTCGATGGAACCGAAGTTACCCTGACCATCCACCAGCGGGTACCGAAGTGAAAACGGCTGAGCCATACGAACAATGGTGTCGTATACCGCAGAATCACCGTGAGGGTGATACTTACCGATCACATCACCCACCACACGGGCAGATTTCTTGTACGCCTTGTTCCAGTCATTGCCCAGTTCGGACATGGCGAACAGCACCCTACGATGCACAGGCTTGAGACCATCCCTTACATCCGGCAATGCTCGACCTACAATTACACTCATTGCGTAATCGAGGTAGGACTGTTTCAACTCGTCTTCAATATTGACCGGCAGGATCTCTTTGGCTAATTCACCCATCGAGAAAGGTTCCTTTGCGTTATCTGGAAGTCGTCCCGGGACCGTGTCCCGGCCCCGTCTTTATTCTTCATCAAGCCGCCCAGCATACCACAGACCCAACAGGCCCGGGGCAGCAGCAACTTGTTAATCAAACACTACCGTCTTGTTTTCGTAAGTAATCACGCGATCTTCAATGTGCGAACGAAGCCCCCGCGCCAAAACGTTCTTTTCAACGTCTTTACCCAGGCGAACCATGTCTTCAATCGAATCCCGGTGACTGATACGAATCACGTCTTGCTCAATGATCGGACCTTCATCCAGATCCTGAGTCACGTAATGGCAGGTCGCTCCGATCAGTTTCACGCCGCGACTGTATGCCTGATGGTACGGGCGCGCCCCGGCGAAAGACGGCAGGAAGCTGTGGTGGATATTGATCACCTTACCGGCGTATTTCTCACACAGATCCGCCGGCAGTATTTGCATGTATCGCGCGAGCACGATCACATCAGCCTCATACTTGTCGAGCAACTCTTCAATCTGACCGAAAGCCTCGGCCTTGTTCTCTTTGCTCACCGGGATGTGGTGATAGGGAATGTCATGCCACTCCACCATGCGCCGCAAATCGTCGTGGTTGGAGATAACGGCTGCCATTTCGGCATTTAACTCTTTGCTGTGCCAGCGGTGAAGCAGGTCCGCCAAGCAGTGCGACTCTTTGCTGCACATCAGCACTACGCGCTTCGGGCGGGCCGAATCAGCAATGTGCCAACGCATATTGAACTCACGGGCAATCGGCTCAAACGCGGCGCGAAATTGATCCAACCCGAACGGAATAGATTCGGCTTTAATCTGGTGTCTCATGAAGAACCAGCCAGACTGGGTGTCTGAGTGATGACTCGCCTCGGTAATCCAGCCGTTGTAGGTGGACAGAAAATTACTCACCTTGGCAACAATTCCCACCCTGTCCGGACAGGAAATAACAAGACGATAGGTATGCTCCATTAAGCCATTCCTTAACTAGAATCCGGGGAAAGCGAATGCGTTAGAAAACCACCAGCGATGACGCACGAGGAACTATCAACACGCACCTATAAAAATGACCAGCTATGATAGCGTATATGACCGCCAGAAACGAGGATCCCCCATGCATGACACTGACCACAGCCTAAACATTAAACTTCGCTCAAGGCTCCTGTGGAGCCTGACAGCATCAATGCTGCTCTGTTTACTGTCTTTTTCGTCGTTCGCCAGCAACCAGGCGATTCTCGAAGGCGAGCGATTTCACCCCACCCAGGGCAAACTGGGCATGGTCGCCACCAGCCACACACTCGCCACCGACGTAGCGCTGGAGGTGCTGAAAAACGGCGGTAATGCCGTGGATGCGGCGGTAACCGCCGGTTTCGCCCTTGCCGTCACTCAGCCAAGATCGGGCAACATCGGCGGTGGAGGCTTCCTGCTTTACTCCCCCGGCGACGGCAAAGCACCGGAAGCGATTGATTACCGGGAAACCGCCCCCGCCGCCGCAACGGAAACCATGTTTCAGGACAGCGACGGCAACGTGGTGAAAGAACGCAGCCGATTCAGCCATCTGGCGGCAGGTGTTCCGGGTACAGTCGCCGGCCTGGCCCTTGCTCTGGAACGCCACGGCACAATTTCGTTAAGTGAAGCACTCGCCCCGGCGATTCGTTTGGCAAAAGACGGATTCGTCGTGCCACACCGGTTTACGATCGGGCTGGAACGAGCCGCCAATCGATTAAAACGCTGGCCAGCCACCAACGCCACGTTTTACAAGGAGGACGGTTCTGCGCCGCAACCCGGCGAAGTGTTCAAACAGCCCGAACTGGCTGCCACACTTCAACGCATCGCCGATAACGGCATCAAAGGATTTTACGAAGGCGAAACAGCGCGCCTGATCGTTGAAGAAATGCAGCGCAACGACGGCCTGATCACACTGGATGACCTGAAAAATTACCAGCCGGCTATCCGCCAACCCGTGCACGGCACCTATCGCGGGTACGACATTTTCTCTATGTCGCCACCTTCTTCCGGCGGCACCCACATTGTGCAGATTCTGAATATTCTCGAAGGTTATTCTATCGGGGAAATGGGCCACAATTCAGCCGCCACCATTCACCACATGGCCGAAGCCATGAAACTGGCCTACGCAGACCGCGCGCAATACCTTGGCGACACAGACTTCATTGAAGTCCCCCTTACAGGACTCACCAGCAAGGAATACGCTTCGGAACTGAGAAAAACCATCTCCCCAGACAAAGCCCGACCTTCAAGTGATATCAAGCACGGCAAACCTACTGACTGGGAAAGTCCGGAAACCACACATTTCTCGGTCGTGGACCGTTGGGGCAATGCGGTATCGAACACCTACACCATCAACTTCAGTTACGGCTCAGGCATTACGGTGGCGGGTGCAGGGTTTCTGCTGAACAATGAAATGGACGACTTCAGCGCCAAGCCCGGCGTACCGAACGCCTACGGCCTGATTGGCGGCGAAGCTAATAAGGTGGAACCCGGAAAACGCATGCTCAGCTCCATGTCGCCCACCATTGTTCGCAAAGGCAACAAAAACCATTTGGTCACCGGAAGCCCGGGTGGCTCTCGCATCATCACCACCACCCTGCAAGTGCTGATGAACGTGATCGATCACAAGATGAACATCCAGACCGCTGTCAATGCACCACGCATTCACCACCAATGGTTCCCGGATGAAATCCGCATCGAGCAAGGCATCAGCCCCGACACCATCAGGCTACTCGAAGCCAAAGGCCACACGGTGACCGCCAACACCGCCATGGGGGCAATTCAAAGCATTATGGTTGGTGAAGATGGCACGCTCTATGGTGGAGCAGATGCCAGGCGCAGCACATCTTCAGCCAAGGGCTTTTAAGCGAGCTTGTCTTGGGTCCGAAGCTCAAAGTCGCTTGCATCGTGACGCTCATGCAGCTGTGACGACAAATCGCCCCACGCCTTATTGACCATCCGCCCCCGCCTTACCGCGGGGCGCTTGGCAACTTCTTCCGCCCAACGCACCACATGGGTGTACGTGTGCGCTTCCAGAAACTCAGCCGCTTCGTACACCATGTTTTTCACCAGTGCGCCATACCATGGCCAGATCGCCATGTCGGCAATACTGTATTCATCGCCAGCAATATAACGATTGTCTGCCAGCTGACGATCCAGCACGTCCAGCTGTCGCTTTACTTCCATTGCGTAACGGTTGATGGGGTACTCGTACTTTTCCGGCGCGTACGCATAGAAGTGACCAAAACCACCACCCAGGAACGGGGCGCTGCCCATCTGCCAGAACAACCAGTTAAGAGTTTCTGTTCGCTTGGAGATATTTTTTGACAAGAAATGTCCAAACTTCTCGGCCAAATACAACAGAATAGAGCCGGACTCGAAAACTCGAACGGCCGGATCTGCGCTCCGGTCCATCAACGCTGGGATCTTGGAGTTAGGGTTCACGCCGACAAAACCGCTGCCGAACTGATCCCCGTCCATGATGTTGACGATCCAGGCATCGTATTCCGCTTCCTTGATTCCCAACTCAAGCAACTCCTCGAACATGATGGTCGCTTTCACGCCGTTCGGGGTCGCCAGAGAATAAAGCTGGAAAGGATGCTCGCCCACGGGCAACTCTTTGTCATGAGTAGGGCCTGCAACCGGGCGGTTGATATTCGAGAACTTACTTTCACCTTCCTTATGCCACTTCCACACTTTTGGTGGCGTATAGGTAGGGTCACTCATCATCTGTCCCCTTAATCTGTAATCAATGACTCTTAATTAAATTCGCTCTGGAGAGGCTATCATCGACGACTTGCCAGCTTTTTAGGGCTCCGGCCACGCGTAAGCGAAACGTTTTCATGGCGCTCTCCGTTGTATTCGGGCCGAGGTAAGCCTGATGCCTCACCCTAACAGTAACCGAAAAAACCCTCTACAACCTGATGCCTTGGGCTAGCTGGCTATTTGAGCGATGTCGATCAAAGCACTCCGCTCTTCCCGACATTCGTAAGAGCCCATTTCAAATTCTCGACAGATCCAGGGTCGGTTCTCGTAGATCGTACACATGTACGTTTCCCGATCCAAAGCGGAGCACCAGCCGTCGTCTAAACGCTTCATGGTTTCCCCTCCCCATTCATCGTAGGCAATGTGCCTTTCAGGGACGCCTGTATCGCTGATGATCATGACTTCCAGCCGGCAACAGCAAGCCTTGCAGTTTGAGCAAGACACCTCTGAAGCGGGCGGTTTTTTGAGGGGAACGGTCATACATCTCCGGAGCTTTATCCCAATTACGCATTGGGCAATTTATCGACCATACTGATTATGTCTCGCACAACTTGAAAAAGTCAGCCTAAGCAAACATGGCATCGTGCCTGCACAGCCTACCCTAATAATAAACAGAGGTGTGTTCAGTGTCTGAAGATTCCGTTTTCATTGGCAAAGGCCGACACACGCAGAGCTTGCTGTTACGGCGCGCAAACCGGCATGGGCTGATTGCCGGGGCCACCGGTACCGGCAAGACCGTGACCTTACAAATCCTTGCCGAAGGCTTTTCAGCCCAAGGCGTGCCGGTGTTTATGGCGGATGTGAAAGGCGACCTCTCAGGCATTTCTCAACCGGGTACCACCAAACCGTTTCTGACCAAACGCGCCGATCAGGTGGGGCTTGAGCCCTACGTATTCGAAGGCTTTCCCACCGTATTCTGGGATGTCCTGGGCAAACAAGGCCATCCGATGCGGGCCACGATTTCCGACATGGGCCCGCTATTGTTGTCACGTCTGCTCGAACTTAACGACACTCAGGAAGGCGTCATCAATATTGCCTTCAAGTTGGCCGATGATCACGGCATGGCCTTACTGGATCTGAAGGATCTGCGGGCGCTGATGACCTTCGTCGCTGAGCAATCCAAAGAACTTTCAGCACTCTACGGCAACGTCAGCAAAGCATCTGTTGGCGCGATTCAACGGCGCTTGTTGCAGCTTGAACAACAAGGTGGCGATCAGTTTTTTGGCGAGCCCGCACTGGAGCTGGCTGACCTGATGCGCTGCGATCCCGCTGGGCGCGGACACATCAATTTGCTGGCGGCCAACCAGTTGATTGAACGGCCAAGACTGTACGCCACCATCCTGCTTTGGCTGCTGGCAGAACTGTTTGAAGAGTTGCCGGAAGTCGGTGACCCGGACAAACCCAAGCTGGTGTTCTTTTTCGACGAAGCTCATCTGCTTTTTGATGATGCGCCCAAGGCACTTTTGCAGAAGGTTGAGCAAGTGGTCCGATTGATACGTTCCAAGGGCGTTGGTGTCTATTTTGTTTCCCAGAATCCCACCGATATACCCGACAAAATACTCGGACAACTCGGCAACCGGGTTCAGCATGCGTTGAGGGCGTTTACCTCTCGCGACCAAAAAGCCGTTCGAGCCGCCGCTTCAACCTTCCGGCAAAACCCGGATCTGGATACGGAAAAAGTCATCACCGAACTTGGCGTGGGCGAAGCGCTCGTGTCCACGCTTGATGACAAAGGCACCCCCTCTATCGTGGATCAGACACTGATCCGCCCGCCCTCCTCTCGTTTGGGGCCGGCCACAGCAAAAGAGCGAAGAACCATTCTTGATTCAAGTGAGTTTGGTGCACGGTACAACGAAATGATTGACCGGGATTCAGCTTTTGAAAAGCTGCAAAGACGGGCTGAACAGGCAGCGAAGGAAGCCGAACAAGCGTCTGTTGCCAGAGAAAGAGTCTACGAAGCACCCGCGAAGTCAAGCAAAAAGCCAGCACCCAAACGACGTTCATCCCGCCAGAGCGTGTTCGAAACTCTCGCGAAAAGCATTGCCCGCACCATGGGCCGTGAAATGACGCGGGGCTTTTTGAGAGGGCTGCTAGGTTCACTGTTTAAGGGCCGTTAAAGCGCCGTGCAGCTCTCGATAATGTCGCCGGAGCTTCCGCCTGCCCGATGTTTCAACAAAAGACCTTCAGAGTCTGGCCCGGAGCCCTTCACCCACCACTCGATGCCGCCGCCAACGTATCGTGCGCCGCTGGCAGAAGCGGCGATTTCCATATCGTAGCGCGTGCCTTGGTAATAGACGGCGGCGGAGTCTGGAGCCCGGTAGTTAACCGCGACCATTTCGCCGCTTTCACACTCGTACTTCTGGGCAAAGGCATCACCCTGCTGAAAGCCTGAACAAGCAGAAATCAAGCACACCGACGACAACAAAAGCGGAACAGAAACCTTCATACAAGACTCCATTTTCGAAACATGGACTATAACGATATGAAAATACCCGCGACTATTTTACGCGAAAGATCTACGAGTTCTTAAGAAACAACCTCGAAAGCCTTTTACCAGCCGCAAAAAACACCGCAAGCACCATCAACACAGTGATGCCCGAAACAAGGTATCCCAAGCTTTCGGGCACTCCCATCCCCCACACTAACGTAAAAACCAAGTCTTGGAATGCCTCGAAAGGCCACTGGGAAACGGGCAGGTTCGACCCAGCAGCAAACAATAGCACGAGGCAGATCAAGCCAATGAAGGACGAAAAAATGCCGAAGAGGATCGATCGTTTCATTCAGGAACTTACCGCCAAAGAAGATGAGCAGCTGCCGAGGCTAACATACCAACTTTTGTTATGGGTTAAATCTCCGTAAGCGCAACCGAAGCTGTTTCTCCGTTTCAATGACCGCCAAAAGTACGATGCCCACGCATACAATAATGACACCGTCCCGAAAAGGCACCGCGACAGTTTCAAACAACGTTTGCAGAGGCGGCAGATACGTAATGGCGAATTGGGCAAGAGTGACGACGATCACCGTCGCCCAGACCACCTTCGTTCCTCGGACAGCTTGCCAGGTCAGCGACGCACCGAAAATATTGCGGATGAAAAACAGATGGAACACCTCCATCACCACCAGCGTATTGAGCGCGACAGTGCGCGCCAATTCAACGGAATATCCCTGATCCATCGCATAGGCATACATGCCAAATACGCCCCCCAGAAACAGGGCTGACACAAACACAATATGCCACGCAAGCTCACCGGTCAGTAGCGCCTCGTTTCTGGAGCGTGGTGGGCGGCGCATACTGTTGGCTTCGCAGGGTTCGAACGCAAGCGCCATACCAAGCGTGACCGAAGTTATCAGGTTGATCCAAAGAATCTGTATCGGTGTAATCGGGAGTGTCATCCCGAACAGCAACGCTACAATAATGGTCAAGGCCTCGCCGGCATTGGTCGGTAAGGTCCAACTTATAACCTTCTTGATATTATCGTAAACCGTTCGCCCTTCCCTGACTGCGGCCACGATGGTCGCGAAATTGTCATCCGCCAGAACGAACTCAGATGCTTCCTTGGCTGCCTCGCTGCCTTTAAGCCCCATAGCGATACCGGCATCCGCGCGTTTGAGCGCAGGGGCGTCGTTCACGCCATCCCCAGTCATGGCAACGGTCATACCCTGTGATTGCAAAGCCATAACCAAACGTAACTTGTGCTCCGGGCTGGTACGGGCAAATACATCCACATCCAGAACGGCCTCGGCTAGAGCGCGCTCGTCCATGCGATCAAGTTCGCTCCCGGTCAACACCCTATCGGGATTCTGCAGCCCGACTTGCTTTCCAATAGCCGCAGCTGTTCCCTTGTGGTCCCCCGTGACCATCTTCACGCGGATGCCTGCTTCCTGACTCTCTGCAATGGCAGTCACGGCCTCGGGGCGCGGCGGATCAATCAGTCCTACCAAGCCTATCAGCGTCAGCCCCTGCTCCACGTCGGAAAATTCCAGAACCGTATGCTCCGGCGCCACCGGTTGAACCGCAAACGCCAGTACCCGCTGCCCCAGAGCCGCGATTTCTCCGGCCATCGTGTCCCAATACGTTGCATCGAGTGGCTCCGCGCTACCGTCAACCTTGCGCTGTTGGCTACACATCGAAATTATCTGTTCAGGCGCGCCCTTCACGGAGACATAGGCCTGATTGTCATGGTTGTGGTCAAGCGTGGCCATGAAACGATGCTTGGCATCAAAGGGGATCACATCGGTGCGGGTCCAGCCAGGCCACTTCTTATGAAAATCGATTCCAATCTTGCCAGACAGCGCCAGCAAAGCGCCTTCCATGGGGTCGCCCTCTACCGCCCAGGTACCGTCTCTGTGCTGCAGCGACGCGTCGTTACACAGCGCTGAAACACGTCCAAGCTCGCACAGAGCGTTATATTCCCGAGCGTTTACGGCGACAGCGTTAAGTTTGATACTCCCTTCAGGCTCATATCCAACGCCTTCTAGCGAGAACATCTCGGAGCTTGTCACCACGGAAGCGACCATCATCTCATTGCGAGTCAAGGTGCCGGTCTTATCGGTACAGATCACCGATATCGATCCCAGCGTCTCAATAACCGGCAAGCGACGAACAATTGCGTTACGCCGGGCCATTGCCTGAACTCCGACCGCCAGCGCGATGGTCAAAACCGCTGGCAACCCTTCAGGAATGGCCGCCACGAAAAGACCGACCACAGCCATGAACATAGCCGAGAAATCGAAATGCTGGACGAAGTATCCGAACATCAAAAGCGCCGCAGCAACAAGTACAATCAGTGCGGTGAGCCAGCGGGAAAACACGTTCATCTGCCGAATTAGCGGGGTTGTCAGCACCTCCACCGATGACAGCAAACCACTGATCCGACCGATTTCCGTGTTCGAGCCTGTGGCGACGACCACCCCCTGCCCCAAACCACTGGTGACGAGCGTCCCGCTGTACGCCAGACAGGCTCGGTCTCCAAGGGGCGCGGTGGCACTAACGGGATGGGTCTGCTTTTCAACCGGGACAGACTCTCCGGTGAGAATGGATTCCTGAATTTGAAGTGCGCTTACGTCTAAGAGGCGCAGGTCGGCGGGCACCTTGTCGCCTGCTTCCAGCAGAACAATGTCGCCGGGCACCAGCGCTTCGCCTTTCACAGAGCATCGCACACCTTCGCGCAGCACCGATGCCTTCAAGGCCAGCATCCGGCGAAGGGCACCCATCGCTTTTTCCGCCTTGCCTTCCTGAAAAAAACCGATCCCGGCATTGGCAACCACAACCGCCAGTATTACCAGTGTATCGGCCAGGTGCCCCAAAACTGCGGTAATCGCAGCGGCGCCGAGTAAAACGTAAATGAGGATATTGTTGAAATGGGACAAAAAGCGAATCAGCAGGCTTCGTTTCGCTGCTTCGGGGAGCCGATTCGGCCCGTATATACGAAAGCGCTTTGCCACCTCTTCGGATGACAGGCCGTGTTTATTGGCGTCCAGAGCGTCAATCGCGCTCTCCGATTCCAGTTCGTGCCACGCGCCCTGTGCGTCCATGGCATCAAATCTCTACACGCATCATTTTCTCGCGCCCATTCACCGAACTTAGATTCAGTTTAGAGCCACCGCTTGGCTTCGGCTATGACCGTTTCCATTCTTTTTTGGAGAGGCCTGTGGCGGAGGGAGCAAAGATACAGCGTCTCCCTCACCGGCCGGGCCAGTTGATGAACCTTGATCAGATCGGGCCTCGGGAAAGCCTCAACCGCATGGGCAGGCAAGACGGTAAACCCCAATCCTCTGCTCACCGGTTCCAGAATCAAGCCAATCTGATTTGAGAAACCTTTCCTCGTAAATACGCTACTGTGCTGGAACTCGTTATAGTTCGCACCAAGAAGCAAATTCGCGTGATGGCTTCCATCCGGGTGATCGATAAAACCAAGAGCCATCAGTGTTTTCCAACCAGGGGTTTCAGTGGTCGCAGGTGTGACCAACAGCAGAGACTCTTCAGCAATGGGCGTACAGCCTACCTCGGCCAATGTGGATTTCGCGGTCATGAATCCGATATCAACGGTAGATTCGGAAATTGCCTGTTCCACATCGGTATTGGGCGCGAACCGGTAATCGATGACGAGCTTGGGGTGTTTCTGCTGCAAGGCCAACACCTGAGGGTATAACTTAAGCCCCACACTCCCCGGCGACATGATCCGGACAGCGCCCTCATACGGTGGGTCTTCCACAACCGTCTGTTCCAGTTTGGACAAAGCGAGAAGAATGCCCTGAGCGCTTGCGTACAGCCGTTCTCCGGCGCCCGAAAGCGAGAATTGTTTGCCATGGCGCACAAGCAATTCAACACCGAGCTGTTCCTCCAACTTGCGCACATGCTGACTCACTCCTGACTGCGTCATATGGAGGCGCTCCGCCGTGCGCGTGAAATGCCCCTCCTCGGCGAGCGTGCAAAAACTGCGCAACCAATGAACGTTAATCATCACGTCCTCTAATCAAAACTATGACAAATGATAATTTTACGTTATTAACCTGGCTATGTAACCTGATCTTAGATTCACAAACGGAGGACAAGCAATGAGCAACGTTTACCCAAGAAACTTTTCCCACATCGGCATATCCGTGCCGGATCTGGAGCAAGCCGTTAAGTTTTACACGGACGTTCTGGGCTGGTACTTGATTATGAAACCAACCGAGATCGAAGAAGACGACAGCGCCATTGGCGAGATGTGCACGGAAGTGTTCGGAAAAGGCTGGGGAAGTTTCCGGATCGCCCATCTATCTACCGGCGATCGAATTGGTGTTGAACTGTTTCAGTTCAGAAATCAAACCAATCCGGAAGATAACTTTGAGTATTGGAAGACCGGGATTTTCCACTTCTGCGTACAAGATCCAAACGTTGAGGAGCTCGCAGAACGCATCGTGGCCGCGGGTGGCAAACGGCGGATGGAGAAACCACGCTACTACTATCCGGGCGAAAAGCCCTACCGCATGATCTATATGGAAGATCCGTTCGGCAACATTCTGGAGATCTATAGCCACAGCTATGAGCTGATCTACAGTGAGGGCGCATACTGACTCGCGGCCCCGACGGGAATCTGGATCGGGCGATGCCAAACAACACCGGCCGATCCAGAGAAACCCGTTAAGGTGTTTCGGTCAATGTTCCTTCAAGCATCGGAAGCTGCACGGTCCCTGACACGTTTACAAAGGGCACCTGCGCATCCCGTGACCAGCTGACCGGGTACTGTAAATGGTATCCGGTTACCAGCAACGCCAGTTCATCACCGGGCGCCAAGGATTCAGCTACACCGACCAACTGAATAACAGCTTCATGTTTTATCCCGCGAACCGGCATCACCTGGTCGTCAATCAGATCCCAGCGACTCTCGCCTTCAGCACGCTTACCCAAACCGACAAACACAATCGGATCGCAGCCCGGAGCGTAGGGGCCCAGCTCGCTGTCACATGACGTTTTACCCGCAAGATCCGACACCGTCAGTTGCATAGTTGGTATGCCACCCAATACACCACCGTCTTCGCCAACTTTACCCAGGAATAGAGCCTGAGGAGGCTGGGTTACGGTGGCAGCGGCCTCGTATCCGGATGCCACAGGTTGAGCCGACGCAAACGCCCGTTCAACGGCATAGCGCCCTGTCAGCAACTGATCTTCACTGGCTGGCGCGGGGAAGCTATCCATGGGAACCAACACCGACTGATCATCCGCGAGCGACAAGCACACGTTGGATTCGGTGCCATCAAAGTAACCTGCAAGTGGCTTACCCAGCAGATGATGCTCCAGCCAGTTCAGCGTGGCATCGGCAATCGAAATACGGCCGCAATGAAACTTACCAGCCGCTCCCTGAAAGCCCGGAATTTCAAGCAGGCCCGCTGCTGGGTCAATGTGAGTTCCCGGTTGCGCCTCATCCGGTGCTTCGGCGGGTAGCACATGGCCAGTCTGATGAGTCAGTAGCCGAATATCGCCGTCTGTTTGCGCCGACAAGCATGAGAAGTTGCGCCACGCTTCGTTGAAGTTAAACAACGTATCTTTCATACCCTGAGTCAACAAGACATCAACGTTATTGAAGGGAGTCGGCGGGACATCGAAGGCCGGTGGATTCATTTGGTAGGAAACCAGGTCCGTATCCTCAGACACAGACAACGAGGTGCCCGCGCAGCGATAAGCCGGGCTGTGGTAATAGACAAAGTCCAGGCCGGCCTCGGGGAAGCGGTTCAAGGAGGCTCCCTGTGCCAGAACCTCTTTCATGATCGGATCCAAGCCGCTGTTTCCATTACGGTATGAGCCACTTTCGCCAAAGGCCACCAGCGCAAGATCCCACCCGGTCTTTATCACGTTGCCGGGATTCAGGCTGTAACGCAGGTCGTTCCACGTCATATCCGGCACCAACGCATCAAGCCGTTGTTTCGGGTCCAGACCATGAAGCAGGAATTGGAAGCCGCCCCCGTAACTTCCGCCGATAGCACCCGCCACCAAATTCGGATTCAACGCTTCGGGAAGGTCGGCCTCGTTTCGAAACTGCAGGTAGTCCAGGTTGGCTTCAGCCCAGTCAAGAATCTGCACCAGGTCTTGCCCCTCAAACTCCGGGTCCATTACCCGCACGGTTCCCGTACTTTGCCCAAACCCCCGCTGGTCGATGGAGATGACTGCAAAGCCCGCTTCGCGGTAACTATCGAAGCCATCGGTGCTGCGCGATCCACCGAAACCGTGCCCCTGCAAAACGAGCGGATGCCCAGCTTCACAATCTATCCCGCCCGTAGGCTCAAGTACCTGGAAGGTAATGGTTTCATTGCTGGCAGAACTAAGAGAAACCGAATAACTGCGCCCGCCTTCTCGGGGCGAGCCATCAGCGCAGGAAACCAGAACGGGATTAGGTAGTTTGCACTGCGGTGCCTGGCTGTTGCCGGGGTTTTCACAGGCCTGATCGGCGGAATTTCGCTGTTTTGTGGCTTGATCGGAACCGCCACTTCCCGAACCGGAATCGATACAGCCGGTGACAGCGAATGCTAAAGCGATGGGCGCCAGCGCAAAGCGAGCAGAAAGAAATGAGAAACGGGAGGGCATCGATTGTTCTCCTTATTGTGTTTTGAAAACCCAATAAGGAGCACGTAGCGCAGACAAACTCGTTCCGCTACACAGAAACAAAGGCCCAACATGACATTATGACGCCATGTTCATTTACCGTCTGTTGTTACTTGACCGTGATGGTGATCTTTTCGGATACCACCGGCGTGCTGTGAGGCACGTGGGCATGGTTACCCAATAACAACTGCAAGGTGTGAGTACCGGGAGCAAGTTCGATTTCGGTTTCCGTCTGGCCGCCGCCAAAGTGTTTGATCTTCTCGGTGGCTGGCAACGGCTTACTCAGATCAGCCGGCACGTCGGTATCAATCAAAAGGTGATGATGCCCGGTATTTTTCTTATCAACACCGGCCGGCGCAACGCCCATATTGCGAAGACCAAAAACCACTTTAACGGTTTGCCCAACCATGGCCCCATCGCTCGGCTGAACAAAGTAGACTTCCGCGTTGTCCGGAGCTTCAGACGTCATGCTTCCCGCGAGAGTCATCATCGGTGCAACCAACAAAGCCGACAACAAAGTCATTGTGCTTTTCTTCATGCTGCTCTCCCTATCTCCGTTTATTGCCATCTGTGTTGATACAGACTTCGCAGCCTGACCAACAACATAACAAGGCTAGACCAAGATCAACACCGCTGCCTACCCGAAGACAAGCTACTCTGGAACGGCCAATAAAGCGTCAGTTTTAGCTGCCATAATAAAATCATTCCGGTGCAGGCCGCCGATAGCGTGGGTCCACCAGCTGACAGTCACTTTGCCGTATTCCAGAAGAATGGCCGGATGGTGGTTTTCCGCTTCAGCCAGATCACCTACTTGATTAGCGAATGCCTGAGCTTGGGCGAAGTTTTTGAACTTAAAAACCTTTTTGAGCCTCTCTTCGCTCTGTGCATCCACAAGGCGCCAGTCCGGGATTTTCCCGCACAAGAGCTCCTTCTCATCGCCGGTCACCTTGGGCGCACCTTTACGGCACGCCTCGCAGTGTTGCTCAGCCAATTCACTCATCGCTGCTCTCCCCTAACGTCGTTCGCTTATCGGTTCGCGATCGCGTAACCAATTCCCGCGCACACGGCAGCAACCTGTGCCGCATTGCACTGATCAGGTGTCGCTCTTGAGCTGTCAGGATAAACCTCGGTTGTGGTCCGGTATGGGGCGTTCGTGATACCCGCACACAACCCGAGCTGTTGAAGCGGATACTGGATTACACCCCGCGAAGCTACAGGCGAGCCGAAGATCTCCCCTTTATCATCAGCAGGTGCAATATGCGTTATCTGCTCCACCGCTTCTATGATGGCCTGCTGAAATTCCGGCTGCGGATTTTCACTATCATCGACCAAATAGAAACCGTCTGGTATGTCGCCCGACTCAAACGGCTTACCGTCCCGGGCAGCCAGTGCGGGGCGAAACTCGGTTTCATCGGTATCAGTGGTTTCGTGCAAGTCCATATGCAACAGCGCACGATTGCGGATGGGCGCTACCAATCGCATAAGAGCTGCCGATTCCCCCGCGGGGCTGTTTTCGTGGAAAGAGCGGTTGGGATCGACCGCGTCTGCGTTCCAACGATGGATACGCTCGTATGCCCATGGGCTAACACAAGGTGCAACCAAAAGGTTCACACGCTCCGCGTAATCCGCCGCATGCTGCTCAACGAACTGCAGTGCACCATGCACACCGCTGGTTTCATAGCCATGCACCCCGCCCGTGATCAGCACAACCGGCAGATCGTCATGCCAGTCACGACTGCGAATCGCCATCAGCGGATAGCGGTCAGAACCGTAGTCCAGACACCCATATTCTTCTACGTCAAAATCCGATTTCAGGCGCTCGATGACGCTCAACACTTCGGATTCATAGCTGCGCTGCCGGGACTGTTGTGACAACCACTCAGTGCGCTCCTCGTCGCCCCACGGCGTGCCGGGCGTACCGATAGGGTAAGGGTCAGGGGCCGTATTCATCATTAATTTCTCCTGTAATGACCGATGCTTGCGTGTATTCTAGCATTTGCAAGCGAGGCGCAGCAGGCGACCACCAACGCCATCTTCCAGCACCCACAATGCACCTTCCGGCCCAACCTCAACCTCTCGGATACGTTCACCCATAGCGAAACGCTCTGCCTCTGAGGCTTCCTGACCGTCTATTCTGATTCGTAACAGAGATTCTGACCGCAGACCGCCAATAAAAGCCTGGCCCTGCCAGTTGGGAAACATCGAACCGTAATAAAGCGCCAGCCCAGAAGGGGCTACCGTTGGTACCCAGTAAATCGCCGGCGCTTTGAACTCAGGGCGCGTGTCATGATCGGGAATGGGAAAGCCGGAGTAATGATCCCCCCAAGAAACCAGGGGCCAGCCGTAATTCTCGCCGGCCACTGTCAGGTTAAATTCGTCGCCGTGTCTGGGGCCCATTTCGTGGGTCCATAACTGTCCCTGCTTGTCGAATGCAATGCCAAGTACATTGCGATGCCCGAGCGACCAAAAAGATTTTGCGAGCTCCCCTTGGTCCTGAAACGGATTATCCTTGGGAATGGAGCCGTCCGGATTAATCCGGATCACCTTACCCAAATTCTGACCCCAATGCTGAGCCGGCTCTAGTTTTTGCCGGTCACCCGAGGTGATAAACAAATGCCCTTCAGGCCCAAATGCCAGTCGGTGGGAGTAATGCCCTGCGCCGGAAACCTTCGGAGTTTGCCGCCAGATGACTTCGAGGTTTACGATGGATGGTGGGTCCGCCTCGGTATTCAGTTCGGCCCGAGCAACAACGGCTCCTTTTTTCCGCCAGGAACCCTGCTCTGCATACGACAGATAAATCCAGTGGTTATCCGGATAGTTCGGATGAAGAACAACGTCCCCCAAACCACCCTGCCCGCCATAGGCCACCTCCGGCATGCCTCGGACAGGCAGTTTAGTGCGGTCATTCAAGCGAACCAGATATAGAGCACCTGATTTTTCAGTGACAAGGAGGCGCCCATCCGGGAGAAAGGTCATGGCCCAAGGTTCATCAAATTCGCCATAGCTTTCAGCGATCAGGCTCGAACCTGAATTACCATGAACCACGTTATCCGTTCGTTCGGCGTAGGTGTTGCCGCAAACCCCAACTCCGATAAGGAATAGGTACAAGATGAATTGCGATGTTTTCATCATTCGCCCCGCGTCAGCAGCAAGCATTTATTCAGAGTATAGGATAAAGCGCACCCCGCATTCCTTGTCTATATTCAATGCGGTCTGCTGGTAATGACCTGATCCTAAAAACATTCCGTATATACCTCGCATCGCACACTAGCGGAGAACTCTATGCTGTCCTTCTTCAAGAAAGATCCGGCTAAAAAGCTCAAAAAACAATACGCGACACTGCTCGAGAGGGCCATGCAAGCCCAAAGGAACGGTGATATCAGAACGTATTCTGAACTCTCCGCAGAAGCAGAGGAGGTTTATAAGCAGATTCAGCAGATTGAGTCGCCGAACACCTAACGCAATTGGAGGACTGACAAACGCAGCTTATAATTGGGCCCGAAGCCAGACCCAGTCTACATTCAATTCCAAAGCCCCGGGCCGATTACTGTGAGCAGCCATCATCGACGTAAAAACCAAGCCAAACCTGTTCGCAAGAACCTGCACCCAAGGAACTTGCACAACCAAGGCTACGATTTCCCGGCTCTGGTAAAAAAACACCCGGCATTAGCGCCTTATGTAAAACCAAATGCTCACGGCAACCTGTCCATCGACTTCGCAACCCCCCTGGCGGTAAAAACCCTCAACGCCGCGTTGCTAAGCCACCATTACGACATCGGCGGCTGGGATATTCCTGAAGGTGCACTTTGCCCTCCCATCCCGGGCCGGGCCGACTACATCCATTACGTAGCCGACTTGCCCGGGCTTGAAAAAACCAATATCAAGCTGCTGGATATTGGCACGGGTGCGAACGGGATTTACCCGCTATTGGCCTGCCAGATATACGGCTGGCAATGTGTCGGCAGTGACATCAACACCCAGTCGCTGGCGAACGTGTCCGAAATCATCGCCCGCAACCCATCACTCAAAGAACAGATTTCACTGCGCATACAGCCCGATAAAAACCACATTTTTGAAGGAATTATTCAAGCGGGAGAATTCTTTGACATCAGCGTATGCAACCCGCCGTTTCATGCCTCGCTCGATGAAGCCCTGAAAGGGAGCCAACTCAAGCTTAATAACCTGGCTCGTAGCCGCGGTGAACAAAAAGCCCAAAGCCAATCCCCTACTCTGAATTTCGGCGGCATGGGAGCAGAGCTTTGGTGCAAAGGCGGCGAACAGCTGTTTCTCAAAAAGCTCATTAAAGAAAGCCACGCGTATTCAACTCAATGCCGATGGTTTACCAGCCTGGTTTCAAAGGCCGATAACGTTAAGCCCGCAAAAAAGTTGATTCGCAAGCTCGGCGCGGTTGATATCCGGGAAATAGAAATGAAACAGGGAAACAAGGTTACACGGGTGCTGGCCTGGACATTCATCTAAGCCCAGCCTGCGAAACGAAGGTCAAAATCGGTAGCTAAGTTCGATCATGTGGAAATCCGCTCCAGTCGTATCAGATCCATTAACGCTGGCATCGGAATAATGCAGGAAGCGATACCCCAGTCCCAGATTTCTAATAAGCGGAAAAGTGACGCCCGAGGTCAGGGCAAACTGAAAAGGCCCACCAAAATCCTGGGTACCAAAACGCCACCTGCTGAACAAAGCACCTCCTGCGCCCAGGTCCAGGACAAAACGACCGTTCTCACTGCCTAGCGTCAATTCCGGAATGAGCGAAACAACGAGCGCATTTTTACCCGCGCCCCGCAGCATTCCTCCGCTGGCCATTAAGCGGCTACCCACACCCCAGCCAGAAGCAAAATAGCTGTTCCAGGGTAAATGGAAAACTGCCGACACATCGTATTCCTTAAAGTCTTCCGGTGCGTCTTCTCCAAGCAATGTCTTCTCTGAAACCCGTGCACGCACACTGAGACTCTGCAACTCCAGATCTTCCGCGTAGCTCGGGGCTGAATGAAGTAACCAGCAGATGACCAATGGCAGCACGAAACGAAAGAAATGGCGACAAGAAACCATTGCTGGCAGCCCCCGCGGATTGTGAATAAGGGTTGTGCCTCACGTCCTATACAGACGTTAGTTATTGCTTAGTTTCCAGCTTGGCTTTTGCAGCCATATAGTCGGGTGTGCGCCCCACATCTTCGTAAATGGGATTACCCTCTTCAACGCGAATCACCTTATCGCCAGCCACATAGGGCATTTGCTCTTCGATTTGCAGCAACGCGGTGCTGATTATGTTAGCAAGCAAATCACCGGCAGGTAATTTATAAGTCTCGGCAAGTGCTTCAACCTTAATCAGGTCTGTCTTATTGAGAACAACCTTGGTACTGACCTGCTCTTTGACATGGGTTGAACGTTGCTCCCAATCATCGAGCATCTTCTTGATCAAGCGGCTGGTCATATTGGACTCCTGTTCGATTTATAAGAAACCTTTGATTGAGTCAGGGTTTTCCAAGGAATCGGGACGTACCGTGCTTACTCGAGCATAAACACAGCCCCCTGAGATAGTCAAACGCTGACCAGAGGCAAATCTGAAGTTCTCAGTGCTATCAACAAAACATTTTAGAACAAAACAATCGCACCAATTTGTTGAAATCCTGCCCTCTTAAGAATACTGTACATATAAACAGTATCTAGAGATTTTTCCCCATGAGCGAATTGCTGAGCAGCCTTCTTCAAGATGCCCGCGTGTGGCAGGGCCACCAGCATAAGAAGACCACCCAGCCTGCGGAACCCACGGGATACCCGTCGCTGGACAATCAACTCGGCGGGCTTGGCTGGCCTAAGGGTGCGTTGAGTGAATGTTTGCTGGATAGCTGCGGTATTGGCGAACTGCATCTTGTGTTGCCACTCATGCAGCGAGTGTCTAGTGAAGGCAAAACCATCTTCTGGCTAAACCCGCCACACACCCCCTATGCGCCCGCTTTGGCCCGGGAGGGGGTTGATCTGGATCATTTGGTAATGGTCACAACTCAAGATCAGAACGACTTTTTGTGGACGCTCGAAAACTGCCTTCGTTCACCGGTTACCGGGTTGGTTTTAGCCTGGCCTGGCACGTTGGCCAGCCGCGATGTGCGCCGATTGCAGCTAGCCTCGGAAGCCGGCGGTAATGTGTGTGTGCTTTTTCGTAGCCGCCGCCATATTGAACAGAATTCTCCGGCCGCTTTACGGCTGGAGCTTGTTCCGGATGAGCACCAGGAACTCAAGATCAACATCATAAAGCGCCGAGGCAGCTGGCCCGGCCAGCGTTGCTCTTTGGCAATCGGGCACCGGGCCAACCTTGCCAGCCAGAATTCCTCCCGTGTGATTCAGGGGCCGTGGGCTGAGGCTATGCGGTAACCTTATGCTTTGGCTATATCTGCACTTCCCCCACCTGTTGCTGGACCACATCCACCGCAATCAAGAGGCTGCGGGAGCTCTTGTGGTTGTGGATGGCTCAGGGCAAGCCGTTACGCAAGCTTGTGCCACAGCGCAGGCATTAGGCGTTGAGGTAGGCATGCGCCTGAAAACCGCACTGGGTCTGGCGCCTGACCTGCACATTATGCAAGCAAATCCGAAGCAGGAAGCCTGGCTTCTGGAAGACCAGGCGCGCTGGCTGTACCACTACGCCGCACACATCACCCTGGCACCACCCGATGGTCTTTGGGCTGAAGTCAGTAGTCTGCAAAAATTGTACGGCGGGCTGCCAGCCATCTGGCAAACCGTAGAACAAGCGTTAACCGAGCGTCAGCTCACCGCCTGGATCGCCATCGGCCACACGCCACTGACCGCGCGCTTATTGGCCCTCACGGGCAAAGGCGAATGTACCGATGACAAACGCCACATCATGACGGCACTTGGTACCCTGCCACTGCAGGCCGCCGGTTTCGATAAAAAGTCCTGCACCCGTCTTCAGCGTTTGGGGCTGTGCACTCTTGATGATGTATTCGCCCTACCCGCTCCTGAGCTAGCACGGCGACTCTCACCAGAACTGCTAAGCACGGTGCAGAAAATTCAGGGAACCCGGGCAGACCCGAAAACACCTTGGCAGCCACCTCATACGTTCCGGCATCGGGCGGATTTCATTCAGGAGGTGGAGCATACTCAAGGGCTCTTATTTTCATTGCAGCGAATTCTGGCAGAACTGGAGGAAGATCTTTGCTGGCGCCAGCAAGATACCGACACCCTGCTGCTCTCGCTGCAACATCGCCATCAAGAACCAACACGTCTTCGAATCCGAACCACCGGGCCCGAGCATCGGGCAGAGGTGTTTTTAAAGCTGATTCGTCTGAAGCTTGACCAGCAACCCTTGAGTGCGCCGGTCACTGCGCTGACGTTCACCGTCAAGCGATTTACCGGCCGGGCGGCGCCAACGGGGCAGGATTTACTGGGCGAAACACAGGATCTGAACGAAGCCTGGCACACGTTGATCAGCCGGCTTCAAGCCCGGCTGGGCGATCAGGCACTGAAACAACTTGCGCCTTCCGAGGATCATCGGCCGGAATGCGCCTGGTCTGCCAATGCTGTGCGCAAACCCACAAAACAGCGTGCAACGGAGTCAGCCCCTTTCCCCCACCGCCCTTTATGGTTGCTTAAAGGGCCCGAACCTCTGACCCAAACCCCCTCGCACTGGCTCTCCGGCCCGGAGCGCATCAGCAGTGGTTGGTGGGATGGCCAGCGGGTTCACCGGGATTATTACATTGCTCAGCTGCCGGGTGGTGAGCTGGCGTGGGTATTCCGTGATCACCAGGATGGATGGTTCATCCACGGGTGGTTTGGCTAATGGCCGCGGGCTATGCAGAACTTTTCTGCTTCAGTAATTTCACTTTTCTGACCGGGGCTTCGCACCCCCACGAGCTAGCCGAACGGGCATTAGAGCTAGGCTATAGCGCCATCGCGATCACCGATGCGTGTTCTGTAGCCGGTATTCCCAGAGCCTGGGCCGCGTTGAAAGATAGCCCCGTAAAGCTCATTACCGGCAGTTGGTTTGAGTTAAATGATGCTCCCAGCGGCTCTACTGCTCCTCGTTTTATCCTGTTGGCCAAAGACCGACAGGGTTATGGTCAGCTGTGCAAACTGATCACCACGGGCCGGCGCCGGGCTGAAAAAGGTCACTACCAGCTTTTCGCACGGGATATCGAAACCCACGAACTGGACCACTGTTTTTGCTTGTGGTTACCACCCACCGCTGAGCTCACTCCGCTTCCCGAAGCCATCGGTTGCGGTGAATGGCTATTGCGACTATTTGAGCAGCGATTGCGGGTTGCCGCCAGCCGCTCTCTGGAGGTTGGAGAGGAACTGCAACTGGCCCGAATCCGCGAATTGGCCGATCACTTACGCATCCCGGTGGTCGCCACCGGCGAAGTGCACATGCACAGCCGGGACAGGCAGCCCTTACAAGACGTTCTCACCGCCCTGCGCAACCACACATCCCTGGAGAAGGCCGGGCACTGCCTGTTTCAGAATGGAGAGCGATATCTTCGCCCTCTCTCTGTGCTGCAAAAACTCTTTCCGGAAAGCTGGTTACGCGAAACCGTCCGGATTGCCAACGTCTGTCAGTTCGAACCCGGCAGCCTGCGCTACGAATACCCGCCCGATTTAGTGCCAGCAGGTGAAACACCTGCCGGCCTTTTGAAGCGCCTGACCCAAAAAGGCGAGCGCCGACGATACCCCACTGGCACGCCTTTGAAAGTTCAGGCGTTGATTCGCAAAGAGTTGGGGCTGATTTCGGAGATGCGGTATGAGCACTACTTTCTGACCATCCACGACATAGTCGCGTTTGCCCGAAGCCAAGGCATTTTCTGTCAGGGGCGAGGCTCTGCAGCTAACTCGGCGGTCTGTTACTGCCTGGGTATTACTGAGGTAAATCCCGCCAAGGTCGAACTGCTGTTTGAACGCTTTATCTCCAAAGATCGGGACGAACCGCCCGATATCGATGTGGATTTCGAGCACCAACGGCGTGAAGAGGTCATCCAGTATATTTACCAACGCTACGGTCGCGAGCGAGCTGCGCTGGCTGCAACGGTGATTCGGTATCGGCCACGCAGTGCCATTCGGGATGTTGGCAAAGCGCTGGGGTTCGATGCTGCCTTGGTGGAAAAGTTGCTGGATGGTATCGACTGGCGTGACAAATCCACCAACTGGCGTCAACAGATTCTCGACAAAGGCCTGACTCAAAATCCGCAAGTGGCCAACCAGTTTTTCACACTGGTGAACACCTTGCTGGGTTTTCCCCGACACCTGTCCCAGCACGTTGGTGGCTTTGTCATCAGCGCCGGTCCCCTACCGGAACTGGTGCCGGTTGAAAATGCCGCCATGCAAGACCGCACCGTTATCCAATGGGATAAAGATGATCTGGAAAGCCTCGGTTTGATGAAGGTGGATGTCCTCGCCCTTGGCATGCTGACCGCCATCCGAAAGGCCTTGGAGCTGATCAGCATCGAAAAAGGCACGCCCTTTACCATTCAGGATATCCCTCAAGAAGATCCCGACACCTACGCCATGCTGCAAAAGGGCGACAGCATTGGGGTGTTTCAGGTGGAGTCCCGTGCTCAGATCAACATGCTGCCCCGGCTAAAGCCCGAGACCTACTACGATCTGGTCATAGAAGTGGCCATTGTGCGCCCGGGTCCGATTCAGGGTGACATGGTGCACCCCTACCTGCGCCGGAAACACGGACTGGAGCCGGTCGAGTTCCCCAACGATGCCATTCGTCAGGTACTGGAGCGCACCTTAGGTGTGCCCATCTTCCAGGAGCAGGTGATCAAACTCGCTATGGTGGCCGCCGGTTTTAGCGCCGGGGAAGCCGACAAACTCCGCCGCGCCATGGCCGCGTGGAAATCCGATGGCGACCTCTCCCCGTTCCGGGACAAGCTGATCAGCGGCATGCTGGAACGAGGCCATGCCCCGGAATTCGCCGAACGCCTTTATCAGCAAATATGCGGGTTTGGCGGTTACGGTTTTCCGGAATCTCATGCTGCCAGCTTTGCTCTGCTGGTGTATGTATCCGCTTGGATCAAACGCCACCACCCAGCGGTGTTTTACTGCGCCTTACTCAACAGCCAACCTATGGGCTTCTATTCCCCAAGCCAACTGATTCAAGACGCTCGCCGCCATGACGTAACGGTTCTGCCCCCTGACGTAAATTTCAGCCGGTGGGAACACACTCTCCAGAGGCCAACCCAACAGCTGCGTTTGGGGCTGCGCATTATTCGCGGCCTGTCCCAGCAAGGCGGCCAACGCATTTACGAAAATCGCCCAACGCAAGGCTATCGCTCCGCCAGCGAACTTCGCTCCGGTGCCAACCTCAACCAGCGCGACATGGAGTTACTCGCGGGCGCCAATGCCATGGCCGGCTTTACCTCAGACCGCCATCAAGCCTACTGGCAATTATTGGACTACGAAGAACCTTCCGCACTGTTTGCCCAAGAGGCCGAAGCGGAGTACCCGTCAGAGCCTTGCAGCCAGCTACCGCAGCCTACCGAGGGCCAAAACGTACTGGCGGACTACCGCAGCCAAGGCCTGACGCTGCAACGACACCCACTGGCTCTGCTTCGGGAACAAGGTCACCTTCAGCACTGCCTGACCGCCGAACAACTGAAAGGCACGCGCCCCGGTATTCCGGTGCAAGTGGCCGGCCTGGTGACTGGTCGCCAGAGGCCGGGGTCTGCGGCTGGTGTTACCTTTGTCACACTCGAAGATGAAACCGGCAACGTAAACGTCGTCGTGTGGCTGGCAACTGCCCGACAGCAACGCAAACCATTACTCACTGCTCGACTATTACACGTTAAAGGGGTTATCGAAAAAGAGGGAGACATCGTCCACGTGATGGCGGGCAAACTCTCAGACCTGAGCCACTTGATTAATGCGTTACCAGTCAGTTCACGGGATTTTCACTGACTGCAAAAAAGAAAACCCCGCCGAAGCGGGGTTTTCTTGGTACAGCTAGACGTGGTGATCAGCTCAGCAGCTTGATCATCACACCCGCGGCAACCGCAGAACCGATGACACCAGCCACGTTCGGGCCCATGGCGTGCATCAGCAGGAAGTTCTGCGGGTTAGCCTCAAGACCAACCTTGTTGGATACCCGCGCTGCCATTGGCACCGCAGATACACCGGCAGAACCGATCAGCGGGTTGATGGGGTCTTTGCTGACTTTGTTCATCAGCTTTGCCATCAGAACACCGGAGGCGGTACCCACACCGAACGCTACAACACCCAAGCCCAGAATACCCAAAGTCTGAGCATCCAGGAACTTGTCGGCCATCAGCTTGGAGCCAACCGACAACCCCAGGAAAATGGTTACGATGTTGATCAGTGCGTTCTGGGCCGTATCGCTCAAGCGCTCTACTACGCCACATTCACGCATCAGGTTACCGAAGCAGAACATACCCAGCAGCGGCGCTGCATCTGGCAGGAACAGTACCACCGCGATCAGTACAACCAGCGGGAAAACAATTTTTTCCTTCTTGCTGACCGGACGCAGCTGGCTCATTTTGATTGCCCGCTCTTCCTGGCTGGTCAGTGCCTTCATGATTGGCGGCTGAATCATCGGAACCATCGCCATGTAAGCGTAAGCAGATACGGCAATTGCACCCAGAAGATGCGGAGCCAATACGCTGGCTACATAGATAGACGTTGGACCGTCTGCGCCACCGATGATACCGATAGCAGCTGCTTCAAGAATGTTGAATTCCAGCACGCCGGTCCAATCCAGCAGCGCGGCACCAATAACGGTACCGAAGATGCCGAACTGAGCCGCAGCGCCCAGCAACATGGTCTTCGGGTTTGCAAGCAGAGGACCGAAATCGGTCATCGCGCCAACACCCATGAAGATCAGCAGAGGCCCTATGGTGCTGCCAATAACCACCGAGTAGAAGTTATAAAGCATACCGTTGCCGTAACCGAAGTCTTGGGCAAGGGAGTTCGCCATCGCCATTTCAGAATAGCTGGCTTCTTTGACCGCTACTTTGAAGGCTTCCTTCAGCTCAGGCGTGACAGCCTGTCCGGCCTGGTAAGCAACATCCAGAGGTACAGCCAGTGCGGCCAGAATCTGGGTAGCATCGCTTTTCAGCGCGAAGTGAATCGCATTTTCCGCCGCAGTCAGGGCGAGCCCTGCCTCCGGGATGTTCGCCAGAATACCGCCGAAGCCGATTGGCACCAACAGCAGAGGCTCAAAGCCCTTGCGAATTGCAAGGAACAGCAGCACCAGCCCGATGGCGATCATCACCACCTGACCAAACTCTATGTTGAACAGGCCACTGCCTGTCCAGAGTGTCATTATCTTATCCATGGAATGCTGGCCCTTATGCGATTGTCAGCATTTCATCATCAACAGAGACGGCGTCACCGACTTTGATGAAGACTTCACCGATGGTTCCGGCCTTGGGTGCGCGAATCTCGGTTTCCATTTTCATGGCCTCGAGAATGATCAGCACGTCACCTTCTTCAACCGTGTCTCCTGGAGAAACCAGAACCTTCCAGATGTTACCGCTCAAAGGCGCGCCAACAGGCTCACCGCCGCCGGCAGGTACTGGTGCAGCCGCTGCAGGCGCAGAGGCGGAACCGCCCTGACCTTCGATCTGGCTGATTTCACCACCTTCGGTAACGGCAACAACGTACTTCTGGCCGTTCACTTCAACGGTGTAGTTCTCAGGACCTGCAGCTTTCTTGGCCGGAGCTACGTCGTCTGCACTTGGCACCGGCTCAAAGGCGTCCGGGTTACCACGATTCTCAAGGAACTTCAGGCCAATCTGCGGGAACAAAGCGTAAGTGAGAACGTCGTCCACTTCCTGCTCAGCCAGCTTGATGCCTTTCTCGTCGGCCAGACCTTTCAGCTCTGCAGTCAACTTGTCCATTTCTGGCTCAATGTTGTCGGCCGGACGGCAGGTAATTGCTTCGGCTCCATCCAGAACACGCTCTTGCAGCTCTTTGTTGAAAGGCGCCGGTGCAGAACCGTACTCGCCCTTCAGAATCGCAGAGGTTTCTTTGGAGATAGACTTGTAGCGCTCACCGGTCAGTACGTTCAGAACAGCCTGAGTACCTACAATCTGGGAAGTCGGCGTTACCAGCGGGATGTAACCCAGGTCTTCGCGAACTTTCGGGATTTCGGCAAGAACTTCGTCGAACTTATCGGTAGCGTTCTGCTCGCGCAGCTGGTTTTCCATGTTGGTCAACATGCCACCCGGAACCTGAGCAATCAGGATGCGAGAATCAGTACCGCGCAGGCTACCTTCGAACTTCGCGTACTTCTTACGCACTTCACGGAAGTAAGACGCAATTTCTTCGAGCAGATTCAGATCCAGACCGGTATCACGATCGGTACCTTCCAGAATCGCAACCACCGCTTCCGTGGGTGAATGGCCGTAAGTCATGCTCATGGAAGAGATCGCGGTATCTACGTTGTCGATACCGGCTTCGGCCGCTTTAATGGCCGTAGCAGTGGACATGCCAGTGGTGGCGTGACACTGCATATGAATCGGAATATCCAACTCTTTCTTCAGACGGCTAACCAGATCGTAGGCAACGTAAGGCTTCAGGATACCCGCCATGTCTTTGATAGCGATGGAGTCTGCGCCCATGTCAGCGACTTCTTTCGCCAACTCAACCCACATATCAATGGTATGCACCGGGCTGGTGGTGTAAGAAATGGTGCCCTGTGCATGCTTACCGGTTTTACGAACTGCTTTAATTGCAGTTGCCAGGTTGCGAGGATCGTTCATTGCATCGAAGATACGGAACACATCAACGCCGTTTTCGGCAGCACGATCTACAAAACGCTCTACCACGTCATCCGCGTAATGACGGTAACCCAGCAAATTCTGGCCACGCAGCAACATTTGCTGTGGCGTGTTAGGCATTACTTTTTTCAGTTCGCGGATACGCTCCCATGGGTCTTCGCCCAGGTAACGAATGCAGGAGTCAAAGGTAGCACCACCCCAAGATTCCAAAGACCAGAAACCCACTTGGTCGAGTTTCTCGGCAATCGGCAGCATGTCGTCTAGCCGCATGCGGGTGGCAAGCAGGGATTGGTGGGCGTCACGTAGAATTACGTCCGTAATCCCCAGCGGTTTTTTCGTGTCAGTCATCGTGTCAGCCTTCTGTTAAAAGGTTCTAATCCGTTCCCGGGTCACTTCTTGTGGCGTGACCGGTATTGTGCAATCGCCTTCTTAATGGCCTCGGCGGTGTCAGGGTCAACCGACGTTGGCGCCTTCGGCTTGGCACGTGGCGTTCTGGCCGGGGTTGCCGGCTCTGGCGGAGCAAGCCGCAGAATGATTTTCGACATCAGGCCTGTTGCGAATACCAGAATAACCAGAAACGCGAACACAAAGCCCATACCGGCGATCATCAAATCTACGGCGTTTGACATCAGCTCATTCATAGTGAACAGCTACCTGTATTGGTTTGTGATTTCCCCGTCTCTATCGCCTCCTATTAAACAAAAGTCTAATAGCTGACGAAATCAAAACGGGAGGCAAAATCCTGCGTAATTTACCGGTTTCATTGTGCTGGAGCAACAAAAAGGACACTTTTCTATAGGGATTTCCCGAGCACGCACCCGAAAAAAG
Source organism: Marinobacter sp. MDS2 (assembly GCF_030718085.1). Lineage (NCBI taxonomy): Bacteria > Pseudomonadati > Pseudomonadota > Gammaproteobacteria > Pseudomonadales > Marinobacteraceae > Marinobacter > Marinobacter sp. MDS2. The sequence continues at coordinate 81,836 of NZ_JAVAJF010000003.1, read as the reverse complement.
GGTTCTAAACACCCGAAAGAACCACCCTATTCAGACATAACGCACACGAATTTTCCGCCCCTTCACTTTTCCTTGCTCAAGCCGGGCAAGCGCTTTACCTGCCCACGCGACATCAACTGCCACGAAACACTGAAAATCAAACAGATCGATCTTGCCGACCGCCGCCCCCGGTATGCCAGCCTCTCCCGTCAGAGCACCCAGCACGTCACCGCGGCGAACCTTCTCTTTACGCCCACCAGCCAGACAAAGCGTCTTCATAGGTGGCGCCACTGGCTTCACCGGCTCTGCAAGCAGCTCCGCCGAGTCACCCCATTCAGCCGTCATGCCTCGGGCGCTTTCCAACCGAGAAATCTTGTGTCCCTGCTTAGGCGTACACAAGGTGACTGCATGCCCTTGCTCACCCGCTCGCCCAGTACGACCAATCCTGTGCGTATAGACTTCGGGATCACGCGCCGGCTCGGCATTGATAACCAGCGGCAGGCCTTTAATATCCAAACCACGAGCCGCCACATCGGTTGCCACCAAAACCGTGCAACTCTGGTTCGCGAACTGCACCAAGGTACTGTCCCGCTCCCGCTGTTCCAGATCACCGTGCAAGGCCGAAGCTGCGAAGCCCATCTGCCTTAACGCGGCCGCAAGGTCATCGCAATCCCGCTTGGTTGTGCAGAAAACCAAACTTGCTGTCGGCTGGAATCGCGACAGCAATCCGGCAACCGCCTCCACCTCCTGACCAGGCGCAATCTCATAAAACAATTCTTCAATTGTGGCGGTTGTATCGTTCACTTCGACCCGCACATCTTCTGGGTCCACCTGAAAACGCTCACTCAGGGTGCGGATAGGCACCGGCCAGGTGGCCGAGAACAACAGCGTTTGCCGCGTTGAAGGCGTTTGCGCAAGAATGCCTGCTACGACATCTTCAAACCCCATGTCGAGCATGCGGTCCGCTTCATCGAGCACCAGCGTATTCAGATTCTCCAGCGATAAGGTGCCTTTGCGCAGATGATCTTCAACCCGCCCCGGCGTGCCGACAATGATGTGCGCTCCATGGCTTAGGGAACCAATCTGAGGCCCGATGGAAACACCGCCGCACAAAGTCAATACCTTAACGTTCTCTTTAGCGCGGGCCAGCTCGCGCAATGCTTTAGCGACCTGATCGGCCAGCTCACGGGTGGGACAAAGCACCAACGCCTGAACCGCAAATCGCTTGGGTTGAAGCTTCTCGACCAGAGGTATTCCGAACGCGGCTGTTTTACCACTTCCGGTTTGAGCCATGGCGATGACATCTTTACCCGCCAAAGCCGGTGGCAACGCCTTTACCTGAATGCCGGTAGGCTGCTTGAAGCCCAGCTGCTCAAGATTAGCCTGCATGGTCGAAGAAAGGCCAAGCTCTTTAAAAGAAGACATAGAAAAATCCGTGGGGTGAGTAATCGTGGGTGATTGAGTTCGCTCTGACGGCGTATACTAGAGATAATTTGCTTAAGTTTATCACGAATCTACGGAGTCACTGATGGCGTCTTTGCAAGACCAATTACTCAAAGCCGGGCTCGCGGATGAAAAGAAAGCCCGCACCATTCGCTCTGAGAAGCGCAAACAACGTAAACAGCAGCCCAAAGGTGCCGCTCAAGTCAACGAAGCGGAAGAGAGAGCTCGCAAGGCTCGCCAGGAGCAAGCCGAGCGAGACCGGCAACTGAACCTGGAGCGCAAGAAAGAAGCCGACAAGAAGGCAATCCAAGCCCAAATTCGCCAACTGGTCGAAACCAACAAGCTCGATCGCAGCCGCGGCGAAACGTCTTACCAATTCGTGCACGAGAAAAAAATTAAAAAGATTTTCGTTGATGACCAGATGGTAGACCAATTATCACGAGGCCGACTGGCAGTCGTTTTTGTTAACGGCGAATACGAGCTGGTCGCCGAGGGCGTTGCTCGCAAAATCATGGAGCGGGACGAATCCGCGGTTGTGGTGCTACACGATCGCACGGCAGAAGATCAGGGTGATGATGACCCATATGCCGGCTACGAAATACCCGATGACTTAATGTGGTAATGACAACCATCAGCCCCGCTCTATGCGGGGCTTTTTTTGAACTCAAAGCGTGGCCGAAGGAATCCAAGAAATATTTAAAGGAAAACCGAAGGTTATGGTCGGACCAGAAGATATCAGCACCTCAAGGGCACCTTGATCATCGATCTTCTTGCAGATTTTCTATAACAGCGGAGAGACGATCACCCAAGAAATTGCGCAGAGAACGATTAAGAGCAAGCTCAGCTTCAGCGCGAATGGTTTGATGGGCGAGCGGACGAAGCTGCCAAATCAGCTGAGAAAGCTCACGGATCGTCTCGGAGGGCGGTAGCTCATCCCCAAACTCGTCGAAGCGGGCCACAGCAATTTTTACCAAGCCATCGGCGGCACGCTGCACATTCCCCCGCAAAAGACGCAAGAGGTCGAGAATTTCTTCAAATGGCATGCCCAGCTTGATCAACTGGGCACCTGCTTCAATGAGCCTCGGGCTAGGTGCCACAAACTTAGTGCGTTTGCGCTCTATCAGGCCCAACTTTACCGCTTCATCAATCATGCTCTTGCTGTCACTGTTAAGACCAAACATCTTAATGAGATCAGCAAGGCTATACTCTCGGGGCGCTTCAGATGAGAAAGCAAGCGTGATTGCCTTCTCCAAGCCCAAGATGTCCTCCAGATTTCGTCCGTCGGTCCATGCAGCAAGCAATTCACGAATATTATCAATGGAATACCCGCGATCTAGCAGGTTGTTAATAATATCCAGCCGAGCTGCATGCGAATCAAAATAGACGCCCAAACGCCCGCGCTTTTCCGGAGAGTCGAGAATTCCCCGGTCTTGGTAAGCCCGGATGTTACGCACAGTAGTACTGCAGCGGCGCGCGAGATCATCGATGGTGTACTCGCCATCGGCCAACTGGCGTTGACTCGCGTTTCGTCCGCGACGATTGCTGGTGGGATTATTCATGGCCCGCATTATATAACAGACATGTTCATTGGCAACTAACGCCCCTGGGGCTATCGATAAATATCAGGCACAAAAAAGCCCAGCACTTGGGCTGGGCTTTCGAGTTGTTTCTCAACAACTTAATATGGCGCGGCTGGGAGGATTCGAACCTCCGACCGCCTGGTTCGTAGCCAGGTACTCTATCCAGCTGAGCTACAGCCGCTAAAAACTTGTTTGCGAAAAATGGCGCGGCTGGGAGGATTCGAACCTCCGACCGCCTGGTTCGTAGCCAGGTACTCTATCCAGCTGAGCTACAGCCGCACATCTCGTCGCATGTGGTTGAAAGCAACTTCAACCTGCTCTCACTCTCCCGAAAGAAAATGGCGGAGAGGGAGGGATTCGAACCCTCGGTACGATTTCTCGTACGGTTCCTTAGCAGGGAACTGGTTTCAGCCACTCACCCACCTCTCCTTGAGAACGGTGCGTATACTACCACAACTTTTCTGTTTTCATAGGGTTGACACGATATTTTTCTAATCAATTTGCCCTAAAATTAAAAAAGCCGCTCAAGTTACCCTTGAACGGCTTTTTTCTGATCAACTATTGCCCGGTTCCGGCTCATCTGAGCCTTTTTCAGACTGAATACGCTGATAGATTTCTTCACGGTGAACCGCCACGTCTTTCGGAGCATTCACCCCTATACGAACCTGATTCCCCTTAACTCCCAGAACGGTGACGGTTACCTCGTCACCGATCATCAGAGTTTCGCCAACACGGCGAGTTAAAATAAGCATGTTCCATACTCCCTATTGCAAAGCTACCTGTTCCGACTGTCACTACTTTTTACTTATTGCTTTTATAAAAGGATCACCTATCAAACTATAGACGCAATAACACTTATGCCAAAATAGTTCCTGATAGAAATAACCAATGACCCTTATTTCCGCTCTCCAGCATCCCGCTTCAAGCGTTCTCATCCACCTCGGCATTCTCTAACCCGAACGTGCTGTGCAGCGCGCGAACGGCCAGCTCAAGGTACTTCTCATCGATCACCACCGAAACCTTGATTTCGGATGTGGAGATCATCTGAATATTAATACCTTCTTTCGACAGCGCCTCGAACATCTGAGTTGCAACACCTGCGTGCGAACGCATGCCGACACCCACGATGCTGACTTTGGCAATTTTACTGTCGCCAACAACTTCGCCTGCACCAATGTCATCTGAGATGCGGCGCAGAATATCCTGTGCACGCTTCAAGTCAGGACGGTTCACCGTGAACGTGAAGGCCGTTTTGTTATCCTGACCAACGTTCTGAACAATCATATCCACTTCGATATTGGCATCACTGATCGGCTTCAGAATACTCAATGCACTGCCTGGAGTATCCGGCACGCCGGAAATAGTCAGTTTGGCTTCGTCGCGGTTAAAAGCAATGCCGGAAACAACCGGTTGTTCCATGGCTGTATCATCCTCAAAAGTAATCAGAGTTCCCTCACCTTCTTCGAAGCTGGAGAGCACCCTTAACGGAACGTTGTATTTACCTGCAAACTCAACGGCACGGATCTGTAGAACCTTAGAACCCAGACTCGCCATTTCGAGCATTTCTTCAAATGTAATACGGTTCAACCGGCGCGCACTATCTACCACACGCGGGTCTGTCGTATAAACACCGTCTACATCGGTGTAGATCTGGCACTCGTCCGCCTTCAGTGCTGCTGCCAGCGCAACAGCCGTTGTATCGGAACCACCACGCCCCAGTGTGGTGATATTTCCATGCTCGTCCACACCCTGGAAACCCGCCACGACAATCACGCGACCTGCCGCAAGATCGGCCTGCATGCGATGGGCGTCGATATCTTTGATACGAGCTTTGTTGTGACTCGTGTCCGTTAGAATACGAACCTGACCGCCAGTGTAGGAACGGGCGTCACAACCACGCTTTTGAAGCGCCATAGACAACAGAGCAATGGTGACCTGTTCGCCGGTCGATACCAGCACGTCCATTTCCCGCGGCGTAGGCTCTTCCATAATATCGCCGGCGAGCGCAATCAGGCGATTGGTCTCGCCACTCATGGCAGAAACCACAACAACCACATCGTGCCCTTCTTTACGGAACCGACAAACCTTATCGGCCACCGCTTCAATCCGTTCGGTTGTGCCGACGGATGTACCTCCAAACTTTTGAACCAACAGAGCCATGTTTTGCCAAACTCCGAACCGGGGACCCAAAGCGGAGCCAACCGGCTCCACCATCGTATTAAGCGGGCGAATTATAAACCCGCGCCCGCCTCGGAAAACAGCACCTTACTGGATATTTCCTTCAACCCAGGCAGGTACGCCCGCCAGAGCCTCGGCCAATTTCGATGCGTCATTACCACCGCCCTGCGCCATGTCCGGACGACCACCGCCTTTTCCGTCAACCTGTGCACACAAATGCTTCATCAAGTCACCGGCCTTGACCTTGCCGGTAGCGGACTTAGTTACACCTGCAACCAGCACAACTTTGCCGCCTTCAACTGTGGCCAGAACAACCACGCCTTCGCCCAGCTTGTTCTTGAGCTGGTCGGCGGTTTCCATCAATGCCTTACGGTCAGCGCCGTCCATCTGGGCGGCGACCACTTTCAGATCACCGACCTGCACCGCTGAAGCTGCCAGATCACTGCCGGCAGAGCTCGCCAGCTTCGCTTTCATTGCAGCGATTTCTTTTTCCAGCTGGCGATTGCGATCCAGTGTTTGCTGAACTTTGTCCACCAAGGTTTCGCGAGTTGCTTTCACCAGCTTGGCGGTTTCACGCACGGTACTGTCGGTTTCATCCACCCACTCAAGCGCTCCAAAACCGGTGACCGCTTCGATACGGCGAACTCCCGAGGAAATGCCACTTTCGGAAGTAATGCGCATCATGCCGATATCACCGGTACGAGACACGTGCGTGCCGCCACAAAGTTCCACGGAATAACGATCAGAACCCATGCTCAGCACACGAACCACATCGCCGTACTTTTCGCCAAACAGTGCCATAGCACCTTTTTCCTGGGCGGTTTCCATGTCGGTGACGTCAATTTCAACCGGCGTATTCTCGAGCACCTGCTCATTCACCTGACGCTCGATTTCTTTCAATTGCTCAGGGGTAACCGCTTCAAAATGAGAAAAGTCAAAGCGCAGCTTGTCCGGATCAACCAGTGAACCCTTCTGATTCACGTGCTCACCCAGCACCTTGCGCAATGCAGCGTGCAACAAGTGTGTGGCGGAGTGGTTGCGTTTGGTGCGCTCCCGGCGATCATGATCGATGCGAGCATCCACCTCTTGTCCCGGGCTCAGCTCACCTTCAATCAGCTTGCCAACGTGCAGGTGGTTATCGCCATCTTTACGCGTGTCTGCCACCTCGAAACGGCCGCCATCCCAGGTCAGCAGCCCGGTATCACCCACCTGGCCACCCGATTCGGCGTAGAACGGTGTACGCTCAAGCACGACCACACAGTCATCACCCGCCACAGCGTTACGCTCTTCGCCATTGACCAGCACTACCCGCACCCTCTCTTTGCCATCGATGTGGTCGTAACCAGTGAACTCGGTTTCGCCCTCAATGCTGAGGCCTTCGGCGTTGTAATCAATGCCGAACTTACTGGCTGCCCGGGCACGCTCCCGCTGAGCTTCCATGGCTGTCTCATAACCCGCGTAATCCAGCGTCAAACCACGTTCACGAGCGATGTCGTTGGTCAGGTCCACCGGGAAACCGTAGGTGTCGTACAGCGTGAAAACGGTTTCGCCAGGAATCTCGTTGCCTTTCAGCTCTGCAATATCCTGCTCTAGCAAACGCAGGCCTTTGTCCAGAGTTTTGGCAAACTGCTCTTCTTCCTGCAACAGCACTTTTTCGATCTGCTTAAGGCTGCTGACCAATTGCGGGAAGGCTTCGCCCATCAGATCCGCCAGGGGCTTGGCCAGCTTATGGAAGAAAGGCCCGTTGGCTCCCAGCTTGTTGCCATGACGGGCAGCGCGTCGAATGATCCGGCGCAGAACAAACCCGCGACCTTCGTTCGAAGGCATCACACCGTCTGCAATCAGGAACGAACAGGAACGAATGTGGTCTGCAACCACACGAAGTGACGCTGCGGTTGTTTCAGCCCCGCCGAGAACGTCGGAAGCAGCCTTTAGCAGATCCTGGAACAGGTCGATTTCGTAGTTGCTGTGCACGCCTTGCAATACGGCGGCAATACGCTCGAGGCCCATACCGGTATCTACCGAAGGTTTGGGCAGGTTCAGCATTTCTCCATCAGCCGTACGGTTGTACTGCATGAAAACCACGTTCCAGATTTCGATGTAACGGTCACCGTCTTCTTCCGGGCTACCGGGAGGGCCACCAGCCACATCCGGGCCGTGATCATAAAAAATCTCGGTGCATGGGCCACATGGACCGGTATCACCCATCTGCCAGAAGTTATCGGAGGCGTAGCGGGCGCCTTTGTTATCACCAATGCGCACGATGCGGTCAGCAGGCACACCAACTTCTTTATTCCAGATATCAAAGGCTTCATCGTCATCCGCGTAAACGGTCACCCACAGCTTTTCTGTCGGCAGGTTCAGCCACTTATCTCCGGTGAGGAAGGTCCAGGCAAAATTGATGGCTTCACGCTTGAAATAGTCACCAAAGCTGAAGTTGCCCAGCATTTCAAAAAAGGTGTGGTGACGCGCGGTGTAACCTACGTTTTCGAGGTCGTTATGCTTGCCGCCAGCGCGCACACACTTCTGGGTTGAAGTTGCGCGGGTGTAATCGCGCTCTTCCCGACCAAGGAAGGTATCCTTGAACTGGTTCATGCCCGCGTTAGTAAACAGCAAGGTTGGATCGTCCGCTGGCACCAGCGAACTGCTTGGAACAATAGCGTGACCGTGCTGTTTGAAATAATCGAGGAACGTCTGTCGCAACTCTGCGGTTTTCATAGCCCTTTGATACCTTTCCAGAAACCCGCCGAGAAGCCGGCAGGTCCGCGATTGAATACGAATACTTACATGCGTGTGCAAATCCGCTACTCTAGCACACGCCGAGAACATGAAAAACGTGAAACCTCATAGGAGAACCCATGCCCCGCCGCTTCCACGACGCCGAGGAACTATTGCCGCCAGCAACAGCTTTAAAGCGGGCACTGGCGATTATCTACGACGGCTTGATCAGTATTGCCGTGCTATTGGTCGCCACCTGGGCGTATACCATGATTGCAGGCTGGGTGACCGGTTGGGAAACCTATGAACAAATGGCCGAAGCCGGCCAGCTATCCGGAGACCCGGGGCTGACCTTTGTCCTGTTCCTTGTGCTGTATCTTTTCTTTGCTTATTTCTGGACGCGCGTTGGCCAGACGTTGGGCATGCAGGTTTGGCGCGTACGCATCGAAAATCTGGATGGCACATCGGTGAGCTGGACACAGTCTCTGCTGCGCTATGGAACGGCCGCCGCCGTGGTTTTTCTGGCGATGCTTGGTGGCCATTATCTGGGCGCGGTCACCTTGCTGCTGACTGTACCGGCGATCATCGCCTTGTTTTATCCGATCAACGGCCTGTCGGTCACCGACCGGGTTTCCGACAGCGTGGTTGTTGCCTTGCCCAAGCCCACAAAAAAATAGCCCGTCTTCGGGCCGGCTTAGCCGGCCCTTCTCATCAACATCGCTCCCACGGCAGCGTTAATGAGTATCGGTGCCAATACCGCAATCATTGGATTGAATCCGTAAACCATGCTCATTGGCCCCAGCAGATCCTGCATGTATTTAAACAACAGCCCTACCAACAAGCCGGTAAACACACGAAAGCCCATGGTGACTGAGCGCAGGGGCCCAAATACGAAGGAAATCGCCACCAGCACCATCACGGCCGTTCCCAGGGGCATCAACGCCTTTTTCCAGAACGCCAACCAGTATTGAGCAGCCGTAAGACCTTGCTCACCCAGATAACGGGCGTAAGTAAACAACCCGGTCATAGAAAGATTTTCAGGCTTCACAATCAGTACACTGAGCACTTCCGGAGACAAGCCGGTATCCCAGCGCAGCGATGCCTGCTCATCACGGACCGTGCGTTCATCTTCAATGCGAGTGGTGACCACGTTTTCCAGCATCCAGTAATCACCGTGGAAGGCTGCCTTCTCGGCGAAACTCGATTGCGTCAACTGACGCTCATTATCAAATTCGAACAGAGATACACCCACCAGCACGCCATCAGGCTGGACCGCGTTCAAATGCATGAACGTGTTGCCTTCGCGGTGCCAAACTCCGTGAGCTTCCGCGACATTCCTGCCCGCGCCCATGGCTACGGCTTTATCACTTTGGGCGATACGCTCGGTGGTGGGTGCCACATACTCGCCAATCAACACTCCCAGCAACACTACAATCAAGGCGGGTTTCATCGCCGACCAGACAATTCGTTTCAATGAAACGCCGGCAGCCCGTATAACCGTCAGCTCCGACGAACTGGCCATGGTACCGAGCCCGACCAGGCAACCCATAAAAGCGCCCAAGGGCAGGTAATCGTAAATGCGACGGGGCAACGTCAGCGCCACATACCAGAGCGCCTCCATGGTCTGATAGCCATTACGGGTGTCTTCAAGCTCGGCGATGAAGGCAAAAATCAAATCCAGCGACAGCACCACCACCATCACCAGAAACATCGCGCCGCCCACGGTGGTCATCACATAGTTGTCGATCTTACGCATGGGCATCCGCCTCCTTTTGCAGGCGACGGCGGTTCAACCAGGCAGGGCCAAACTGCAGCCACAAGCCTAGCGACAAGAACAGCGCATGAACCCACAGCATGCCCAACCACTCCGGCACCTTGCCATCCGCCAGCGCATCCCGCGCAACAATCAGCAAGCCAAGGTAGGTGATGTACACCAACATGGCGGGCAATAGATGGAAGAACCGACCCTGCCTCGGGTTAACCCGGCTCAGGCGTACCGCCAACAGGGTGATAATCGGAACAATCAACGGCAGAGAAATACGCCAGTGCAACAACGCACGATCTTCAGGGTCATCCGAATTCCACAGGTCGAGCGTTGAAATACCTTCCTCCAGCTCTTTAGTGCCGGCTTCACCGCTCTGGATTTTCAATCCATAGGCATCAAAAAGCGTCACGCTATGATCGAGCCGTCCGGGGACGCCCTGAAACCGGCCACCGTCTTCGAGAACCAAAAAACGGCTCCCAGTCTCCTCATCGATCAACTGCGAGCCGGTCTCAGCCGTAATCAATGTAACCCCTTCCCCGTCACGACCGTATTCCGCAATAAACACGCCTTGCAGCTGGCGCTTGTCGTCACTCAAAGCTTCGGTATAGGTAACCCGGGTGCCGGAGCTCAGGTCCTGAAATCGGCCCGGCGCCAGCATCTCGAACTCCGTAGCTTTGCGCTGCTCATTGAAAATCTGTTCAACCTGTTTCATACCCCAAGGCGAGACATAAAGGCTCATGGCACCCACCACAAACATGACCGGCAAAGCACCCAGCAGCGTTTTCGTCAGCAGCTGGCGCTCACTGACACCGCAAGCAAACAACACGGTCATCTCGCTTTCGAGATACATACGGCCATAAGCGAGCAATATGCCAATAAACAAACCCAGCGGAAGAATCAGTTCAAGAAAACCCGGAAACCGGTAACCCATGATGGCAAACAATACGCCCGCAGCGATTTCGCCCTCTGCGGCACTACCCAGATACTTAATGAACCGACCGCTCATGAAAACCAGCAACAAAATGCCGGAAACGGCGAACATGCTCACCATGATCTGGCGAATGAGGTAACGGAAAATGATAGTCAAATCAGTCTCTCTGGTGGCGCCCGGTTAGAAGATGGTGGATACAGGAAACTGCGCGTATTCTATGTAACCTTGCAACTGAATGACAGTAAAGCACTCAACCATTAAAGCCATTCAAGCAATATGGGCCGTCTGCTTGATTATTCGTGGCTTAGCCCCAATCCTAGAGAACATGCAAAAAGCTGGGCTCGGCCCAACACTCGAATCACACAACAGGAGTTGTCATGAATTTCAGCCTGAGCAGCAAAGCCATCACGGCGACCAACACCGACTGCCTCGTTATCGGATTGCCCGAAAACGGTGAATGGCCGGAAACCACCAAAGCAGCAGACCAGGCTTTGGGAGGGCTGATCAAACAACTGGAACAAGCCGGCGACCTGACAGGCAAAAACGCCACGGTTAACACTCTGCCCCTGACCGAGCAACCCTGGCAGCGAGTAATTGTTATTGGCACAGGCAAAGACGACGAGCGCCATCAAGCCAACTACCGCAAAGCCTTGATCGCCGCCGTAGGCGCACTGAAAGACGGCCCATCCAACAGTGCCTTCATCTGCCTGACCGACACCGAAATTCAGGGCTCAGAAGCGACCACTTCAGAAGAGGCCCGGCTGAACCTGCTCGGCCGCACACTGGAGGAGCAACTCTACACCTTCACCGGATTCAAGAGCGAACAACCGCCCGCCCGCAAACTCAACAAAGTGGTGGCGCAAGCGTCTGATGCCGATCAGTCCCAGAAAGACGCCTTCAACCTGGGCCTCGCCACCGGCCGCGGCATGAACTACACCCGCGATTTGGGCAACACACCGCCCAACGTTTGCCACCCGGTTTGGCTGGCAGAACAAGCTCAGAACATGGCCAAAGAACACGACTGCATCAAAACCGAAATACTGGATGAGAAGCAGATGGCCGACCTGGGCATGAACACCATTCTGGCGGTTGGCAAAGGCTCAACCCAGCCTCCCCGCCTGATCGTCATGGAATACCGCGGCGGCAAAGCAGACGAAAAGCCCTACGTACTGGTCGGTAAAGGCATCACCTTCGACAGCGGCGGCATCAGCCTGAAACCCGGTGCCGGCATGGACGAAATGAAATACGACATGGGCGGCTCCGCCAGCGTATTTGGTACCATGAAAGTACTGGCTGAAACCAAGCCCAGCATCAACGTAGTGGCCGTTATCGCGGCGGCTGAAAACATGCCAGACGGCTCTGCAACACGCCCGGGCGATATCGTCACAACTCTGAGCGGCAAAACCGTTGAAATCCTCAACACCGACGCCGAAGGCCGCTTGGTACTGTGCGACGCACTCACCTACGTGAAAAAGTTCGACCCTGAAACCGTCATCGATCTGGCCACCCTCACCGGCGCCTGCATCATCGCCCTGGGCCACCAGGCAACCGGCATGCTGGCCAACGACGACGAACTGGCCAACGAACTGCTGGCCGCTGGCGAAAGAACCGGCGACCGAGCCTGGCGCCTGCCCCTGTGGGACGAATACCAAAGCCAGCTCGACAGCAACTTCGCCGACATCGCCAACATCGGCGGCCGCCCTGCCGGCACCATCACAGCCGCCTGCTTCCTGTCGCGATTCACCAAAGAATACCGTTGGGCCCACCTGGACATTGCAGGTACCGCCTGGGATTCCGGCAAAGCCAAAGGCGCCACCGGCCGTCCGGTTCCCCTACTGGTCAACTACCTGATGTCCCATGCAGGGTAACAGCCCAAACACGCCACCGGAGCCCGGCAGCCCAGCTGCCGGGCCCTCCGGCCAGGCCGCAAAAAACCAGCGCTACTGGTTTCACATCCTCGCCCAAAACACCCCAGCCGCCCGCAACCTCCACGCTGCCAAACTCGTGGACAAAGCCTGGCAGCAGGGCGACCGCGTGTGCGTGCTCTGTGAAAACCAGCAACAAGCGCAAGAATTGGACGACCTTCTCTGGAACTTCACCCCAGACGCCTTCATCCCCCACAGCATTGCAACCGACCCAAGCATCCCATGCTCCGACCCGGTTGGCATCTTGCTCTACCCACCGGCCGCTGCTGACTGGGACACGGTCATCATCCTGTCTTCCACCCTGCCCGAACAGGCTGACCAATACCGAAGACTGGCACTGGTCGCCCAAAACGATCCGGCGGTACTCAACCAAGCTCGCGGCCACTACAAACAGCTGCGAAAGCTCGGCATAGAAGCCCGGGTACACGACATGCGAAAACGCTGACTAACACGTTTGCCCATCAAAAGGCATACGGTCGCTCACGAATTTCCAAACACATAGATACAGCACAAACTTGAGCGCGACAATAAGCCAGAGTTTGATAAGCGAAGTTGGGACAGGCTTTCCAAAAATTTCGGAGGCCATGGATGGCCGGAGAGAAGCGCACATGGATGTGCTCGAAGCGGTTTTTGGAAAGCCTGTCCCAACTTCGCTAACACCCAAACGAGCAAGCTAAGAATATAGGAACACCGGAGCCGAACGTTCGCCCGAACCAAGCCGACCATGTATAATCGCCGGTTTCAAACTTTCCCTCGTGAATCAACCAACGGTCACTGCAGAAACCCATGGAAAAAACCTACCAGCCAGAAAACATCGAGCGCCAGTGGTACGAAAACTGGGAATCCAAAGGGTACTTCCGCCCCAGCGGAGAAGGCCAGTCCTACAGCATCGCTATCCCGCCACCTAACGTGACCGGCAGCCTGCACATGGGCCATGCCTTCCAGCACACCATCATGGACACCCTCACCCGCTACAAGCGCATGCAGGGCAACAACACCGTCTGGACCGTCGGCACAGACCACGCCGGCATCGCCACCCAAATGGTCGTCGAGCGCAAACTCGCCGCCGAAGAAGGCAAAACCCGCCACGACCTAGGCCGAGAAGAGTTCATCAAGCGCATCTGGAACTGGAAAGAAGAATCCGGCGGAACCATCACCCGCCAAATGCGCCGCCTTGGCAACTCTGTAGACTGGAGCAACGAACGCTTCACCATGGACGAAGGCTTCTACAAAGCCGTACAGGAAGTGTTCATCCGCTTGTACGAAGACGGCCTCGTCTACCGCGGCAAGCGACTGGTCAACTGGGACCCGAAACTGCACACCGCCATTTCCGACCTTGAAGTGGAAAACAAAGAAGAAAAAGGTTTCTTCTGGCACCTACGCTACCCGCTGGCTGACGGCGCAACCACCCAAGAAGGCAAAGACTACGTCGTGGTCGCCACCACCCGCCCCGAAACCATGCTCGGCGACACAGCCGTAGCTGTACACCCGGACGACGAACGTTACCAGCACCTGATCGGCAAGCACGTCATGCTGCCGCTGGTAAACCGCAGAATCCCGATCGTGGCCGACCACCACGCCGACCCCGAAAAGGGCTCTGGCTGCGTAAAAATTACCCCGGCCCACGACTTTAACGACTACGCCGTCGGCAAACGCAACAACCTGCCGATGATCAACGTCCTGACTCAGGACGCGAACATCCGCGAAGTCGCCGAAGTGTTCAACAGCGACGGCACCGAAAACAGCGACATCGATGGCAGCATGCCGGCCGCTTACGCCGGCCTGACCCGAGAAGCCGCGCGCAAGCAAATCGTTGCGGACATGGAAACAGCAGGCTTGGTACAACAGGTTGAAGACCACGTACTGAGCGTACCCCGCGGTGACCGCTCCGGCCTGATCATCGAGCCAATGCTCACAGACCAGTGGTTTGCCGATGCCAAAACCCTCGCCAAACCCGCCATTGAAGCGGTAGAAGACGGCCGCATCCAGTTTGTGCCCAAACAGTACGAAAACATGTACTTCTCCTGGATGCGGGACATCCAGGACTGGTGCATCTCCCGCCAACTGTGGTGGGGCCACCGGATTCCGGCTTGGTACGACGCCGAAGGCAACATCTACGTCGGCCGTGATGAAGACGAAGTGCGCAAGAAGCATAATCTGGCCGCCGATCTGGAACTGAAACAAGACGACGACGTACTGGATACCTGGTTCAGCTCCGCGCTGTGGACCTTCGGTACCTTGGGCTGGCCGGAAATCACCGAGCGCCTGAAAACCTTCCATCCGACCGACGTGCTGGTCACCGGATTCGACATCATCTTCTTCTGGGTTGCCCGGATGATCATGATGACCATGCACTTCATGAAGAACGAAGACGGCACGCCGCAGGTTCCGTTCAAAACCGTTTACGTCACCGGCCTGATCCGCGACGAACACGGTGACAAAATGTCCAAATCCAAGGGCAATGTCATCGACCCGCTGGACATGATCGACGGCATCGGCCTCGACGAACTGCTGGAAAAACGAACCGGCAACCTGATGCAGCCCAAACTGGCTGAAAAAATCGGCAAGCGTACCCAGAAAGAATTCCCGGAAGGCATCGCGGCCCACGGCACCGACGCCCTGCGCTTCACCCTGGCGGCCATGGCCACCACCGGCCGTGACATCAACTGGGACATGAAACGACTGGAAGGCTACCGCAACTTCTGCAACAAACTGTGGAACGCCGCACGCTACGTACTGATGAACACCGAAGGCGAAGACTGCGGTGTGAACGACGAGCCGGTAGAACTGTCTCTAGCGGATCGCTGGATCATCAGCGAGCTGCAGCACTGCGAACAAGAAGTAATCCGCCACCTGGAGCAGTACCGCTTCGATCTGGCCGCTTACGCGCTGTACGAGTTCATCTGGAACGAATACTGCGACTGGTACCTCGAACTGGCCAAGCCCTGCCTGAGCGACGAAAGCGGCAGCGCAGAAGCAAAGCGCGGAACCCGCCGCACACTGGTTCGTGTTCTGGAATCTATCCTGCGCCTGGCGCACCCGATGATGCCGTACATCACCGAAGAAATCTGGCAGCGCATTGCGCCTCTGGCCGGCAAGAGCGGTGACAGCATCATGCTTCAGCCCTTCCCGCAGCCTGAAGAGAGCAAGCAAGACGCCACCGCCAAAGCCGATATCGAATGGGTGAAAGGCGTTATCGTTGCGGTGCGTAACATCCGTGGCGAAATGAACATCTCCCCGGGCAAGCCGGTGCCGGTATTCCTGAAAGGCGGCAACAGCGAAGACGAACGCCGCCTGAATGCCAACCGTCAGTTCCTGATGTCTTTGGCCAAGCTTGAGAAACTGGAATGGCTGGGTTCAGAAAAAGCCCCAATGAGCGCTACTCAGTTGGTTGGCGAGATGGAAGTGCTGGTTCCCATGGCTGGCCTGATCGACAAAGATGCCGAGCTCAAGCGTTTGGACAAAGAGCTGGATCGATTGCAAAAAGAAATCAGCCGAGTTGAAGGCAAGCTGAGCAATGAGAAGTTCACGGCCAAAGCACCGGCTGAAGTGATCGAGAAAGAAAAAGGCAAACTGCGCGATGCCCAAGGCAGCCTGCAGCGGTTGAGTGCACAGCGAGCCGAAATCGAGGCCATGTAAGGCCATGATTGCGATTCTGGGTGCCGGCTCTCTGGGCCGGCTTTGGGCGGCCAAGCTCCCTGCTGGTCAGGTGGCTTTTGTGCCCCGCCCGGAGCAGTCTGCCGCACCCCTTCGCTATCGATTCCGGCCCATCAATGGGCCGGAACTATCCGTGCAAATCCCCTGGTTAACCAACACAGAATCGCCCTCACTGCTGATCGTCACCACAAAGGCTGGCGACACCTTGGCGGCCTTGCAGCCATTAATGCCCCGACTGCCCGAGACAACGCCCGTCGTCTTATTCCAGAACGGCCTTGGCAGCCAGCAACGTGTGGCCCAAATTTGGCCAAGCCACCCTATTCTCGCGGCGACCACCACCGAAGGCGCAAACCGCCCCGAAACCGAACTCACCGTCCATGCCGGGCAAGGTGAGACCTGGGTTGGCGCTTTGACACCCGCTGGCGAAGCCAGACTTCGCAAAACTGTTTCCACGCTGGCAGAAAGCGGCCTGAGCGTTAACGCCACACCGGACATTTTCGACAGGCTTTGGCAAAAGCTGGTGATCAACGCCGGCATCAATCCCTTTACCGCGATCTTGAATTGCCCGAACGGCGAGATACTTGCACACCCGTTTTATCAACAGTGGATTGATCCTCTGTGCCGGGAAATCAGCAAACTGTTAACCGCCAGCGGCCAATCTCCGAGATCTGCGACGGCACTCAGGGAGGCGATCGAAACCGTCGCCTGCAAAACCGCAACCAACACCTCCTCTATGCGTGCGGATCGGTTGGCCGGGCGCAAAACCGAAATCGACTTCATTAACGGCTACTTAGCGCGCCTTGGGGCAGAACTCGGCATCGACACCGCTGTGAACCGGATGCTCACCGATCAAGTAGAACAACTGAATTGACACTCTTTCATTAGGAGCACAACCACTATGGGCAACCGCCTATCAAAAATTTATACCCGCACCGGGGATGACGGCTCGACCGGCCTGGCAGACGGCAACCGCGTTACCAAGAACGCCCTGCGGGTAGAAGCTATGGGCACTGTCGATGAGCTGAATTGCCACGTCGGCATGCTTGTTGAAACGTTACCCACTGCCGATTCCCTGGTCGATCTGTTCCGCCGCATCCAGCACCACCTGTTCGATATCGGCGGAGAGTTTGCCATTCCCGGTAGCGAGATGATTGGCGAGAAGCACATCAACTGGCTGGAACAAGTGCTGGACGAACACAATGAAGACTTGCCCCCGCTGAAAAACTTCATCCTTCCCGGCGGCTCGCCTGCTGCCGCACAGTGTCATTTGGCACGTGCCGTATGCCGCCGCGCCGAGCGCATCGTGGTCGGCCTAAGTCAGGAGGAAGAGATCAATGCCGGTGCACGACAGTATCTGAACCGTCTTTCGGACCTGCTATTCGTGGTATCTCGGGTGCTGGCTCGCCGTGAAGGCGCCAAAGAAATTCTATGGGAACAACAAAAATCCGGCCTCTAAGGGCCGGATTTTAATCAGCATTAAGTCGCGACGGCTTCAGACCTTGAAGGTCTCAACCAGCTTTTGAAGCGAGGCCGTCAAGCCTGACATCTGGCGAGACGAATCCAACGTTTCCTGCGCGTTTTCGGCCGTGCTTTGGCCCAACTCACCGATACTCTCAACGTTGGCATTCACATTTTTCGCCACCGCGGACTGCTCTTCAGCCGCCTGTGCAATCTGATGACTCATATCGACAATTTCTGAAATGCCGTTCGCGATACTATCCAGTGCCTGCGTCACTTCTGTCGACTTCTGAACGGTCAACTCCGTCGCCCCATGACTGCTGGTCATCGCTGAAACCGCTTCTTTCACACCGCCCTGCAAACGGGAAATCATGTCTTCGATTTCCTCAGTGGACTTGTGCGTGCGCTGTGACAAAGATCGCACCTCGTCTGCCACAACTGCAAACCCGCGACCGTATTCGCCAGCACGCGCAGCCTCGATAGCGGCATTGAGCGCCAGCAAGTTGGTCTGCTCCGCAATGGCTTTGATCTCGACCAGAACCTGACTGATATTATCGCTGTCTTTGTTAACCCGATTGATGACCTCCATCGCACCGGCGATCTCGCCAGCCAGCTTGTGAATGGTCTCTACCGTATCCGCAACCACCTGTCGGCCAGTTTCGGTATCCCGTTCGGCACTACCGGCACTATCGGCCACCCGATGAGCACTCTCGGTCACTTCGTTGACCGCTTCCACCATCTGCCCCATGGCTTCGTTAATCTGACTGCTTTCATCCATCTGGCGCGCCACAGCTTCACTGTTCGCAGCCGCGGTATCGTTAACCCGAACGGCCTGAAGGCCGACATCGGCGGTGGTCGCACTGACAGACCGGATCAATTCGGCGATCTTGTCCGTCATATTGTTGAATTCGGATGTCAGCTCGCCTAATTCATCGCGGTTGGAAAGCTCGATATGCGTGGTCATATCACCGGCCGCCACGCTTCTCGCCGCAGAACTGAACCGATTGATGGCAACCCGGACCGACATAAAGAAACCGATATACAAATACACCACGACCAGCATTACGGCGATCAGAGACGCAACGATGGTGGTTCGCTGGCGTGTCTCACTGGCCAAACGGCGCTCCAGGTTGGCTCCCACCACGTCAAAAATGGTCTCAATCAAAGCATCGAAATGCCTGGTTTGGGCAGTAACCGTTGCATCGTATTGCTGCCAGGGCGTTTCCAGTCGCATGGGCGTAATCACCTGCATATCCAATGCGTTTCTGACAACCAGCAGGCTTTCGTCTACTCGGGGCAGGGCTGGATCCCCGGCCAGTTCAGACGAAGATTCTTTGGCAACGACCAAACTGGGCGAAAGCAAAGAGCTTCGGTTGGTCAAACGATCAAAGATCTCGTTCAGATTCTCGCTCATGGCATAGCCCACCTGCCCTTCGACGAGCGAGAAGATACCGTAAGATCGGGCGCTACCAATGGCATTACGTGCATCCGGAAAAACATCACGCACCAAACCAAGCAACAGCTGGTTTTCTCTGGAAGCGTCTTGCCCCAACCCCGACACTTCCATGGTGGCTGGCAACACTGCGACGACTTTCTGAACGAATTCCTGATAATACTTGAACTGCGCGTCCATGCTGCCCTGATAGCTATTGCTCTTCAGGAGTGCACGCCAATCTTTCTGCAACGCAAGAATCTGCTCCTGCCAGGAACCGGACACGTCAAACGAACGGCGCGACTCAGCCAAATCGGTCAGCAACGCATCCACTTGTTTTGCCGCCCGATCGGCCTTTTCGGCCAGGGCCGGATCCTCCTTGAGAATGGCGGGAGCCTTATAGTCGCGAAATTCCATCGCCGCTGCCAACAAACGATCGGCGGTCTGCAGTTCCACCAACCCGTCAATGCTACGGTTCATGGTTTGCACAGACTGATTGAGACCGGAAATGACCAGCCAGGACAGCACCAGAATAGGTCCAAGAAAGAGAATGCTGATGAGGCTGAACTTGTAAACCATCGGCAGCCGGTTCATCAACGCAATCGCTGGATTAATTAAGTAGTTCAAAGCGCCCTCGCCCAGATTCGAAAACCGAACCATGAATGTTATTTTTTTGATTGTTACCTACAGCTGGAACGTTTAAATCGCTCCAAAGTGGTAATGGGCCTATACCATGCCTGCAATAACCAGCAACGCAATGACACAGATCCAAACCAGCATACTGCGGTTCAATAAATCCCTGATGGCGATCAGACTGCGGCCACCGAAACGTGGCCAGTCTTCCGGATGCAACTCCGAGAACCGTTCAGGATCAAGTGCATATCCGGTTAACGACCCGTTGGCGGAAATCATTAGCACTTCCGTCGTCGATTTTTTCAAGCCGGGTATAATTTGACGGGCTTTCCGGGACCAACCCGACAAATCACCCGCCACACCAAACGTGCAGCCCAGCAATCTTGCCGGAATCCAGCCAATCCAATCCGCCGTCTTTCGATAACTCGGTCGCGCTCCGGCCTGCGGCCAATGCTCCGCCAAAGCCAATACTCCGCGAGCCAGCACCGCCGCCGCGACGCCACCGACGACATACCAGAACACCACCAGAAAAAAACGGCCAAACACGTTTTCAATCAGCGCCTTGGAAACCGACAGGTGCATGGCTTCCGGTGATAACGCGGCTCCCCGTTCATCGGCAGGCAGCCGGTCTTTAACGTGATGCCATGCTCCCTGCATGTCACCGCGGCTCCACGCCTCGGAGTAGGCTTTGAGGGACTCCTGCCAGCCCGGTACGCCCATCAGAAGGACGAGCAACACCATCTCTAGCGGATACACCGCCAGCCGAAATCCGAGCTGCTCAGCCAGCACCGTCAACACGACAAGACAAATCGCGGGTAGTACGACCAGCGCATACCCCTTTATTACAGAGGTTTCGTGCCCCACCTTGCTCGTTGCGCCCTGCTGAAACCAAGTACGCCAGAAGCCATCCGTACTGAAGGCTCCTTGCCGATCCAGCTTTCGACGTATCACATACGCCAGCAGAAAAATCACCAGAACCATTCAGTCTTTCTCCGAAGTGCCCACAAGCTTTTGAAAATGCGACCATTGAAAAGCCGGCCCGGGATCTGTCTTTCGGCCCGGGGCGATATCGCTATGGCCGGTGATGCGATCCGGAGTGACCGCCGGCCAAGCGGCCATGGTCAATCGCGTGAGCCGTGCCAGCATTTGATATTGTGCCTCGGTGTATGGAATGTCGTCAGCACCCTCGAGTTCAATCCCAATGGCAAAATCATTGCATTCTTGCTCATTACCAAAGCAGGACCGGCCGGCATGCCAGGCCCGGTCAAGACAGCTGACAAACTGCACAACCGAACCATCCCGCCGCACCAGTGCGTGCGCCGACACTTGCATGTCGGCAATTTCAGAAAAATAAGGATGGGCGTGCCGGTCCAGGCGATTGCAAAAGAAGTCTTCAATGTAAGGGCCACCAAACTGCCCGGGAGGCAGGCTGATGTTATGCACGACCAGCAAGGTGATCTCAGCTTCGGCCGGACGGGGACCAAAATTGGGCGAGGGGCACCACCGACCATCGGGGAAGCGTCCTGTCGCCCGCAAGTTGTCAACCTGCGCGGCAAAATCAGCGGTGGAACCGGAGGAATCGATGAGATCAGATTGTGTATTTGGCAAGGCTCATCCGTAGGGGCAATGAGTGATTCAAGTGCTTTGATTGAATCACAAAGCGATTACAGATGCCACGAATTACCGGACAGGCAACTGGATCAATCCTTTCGACTTTGCCGAAGATTATCGATAATGGATTCCAGAGCGCGATCGAAAATCAGGCCATCATCCAACAGCGAGATCTTGTTTTCCTGCATAGCCAAGGCCAGGTCGTCACGGAGATATTCGGCCACTTTTGCGCCGTTACGATTCACAAAGATGTATTTACCGGTCACTTTGATGAAGGCGGCCAGCTTACAGCGAACCCGCACACCGTCTTTGTTCAATTCAAGCCAGGACCCCACGCTCAGCTGATCGGCGGTATCAAGCCACTGTTGGTCAGCAACTAAACGCTCATTTTGCGACACCGCGTGGTCAACAATCTCCGCCGAGCCACCGCTACTGTCCTCACTCTTGTCCAGATCAGCCCCTAGCGCGTTATCTGTGACGCCTTCTGGCTCAAGAAGCGAGGGCTCAACCTCACCGCTCACATCTACTTCGATCTCGGGAAACTCCGCGGTTTCATTCCGGTGATTTCCAGATTCAATCGGCGCAGTCACCAGAGTCTGCAGGACATCGACGTGCACCAACTCCAAATCACGTATCATTGCATCGGTCGCAAACGGATCCCAGGAAATTTCCTGCAGCGCTTTTCTAAGCCCTTCAACCACAACCGGAATAGTTCGCAACAGGTCCGCACGAGTGTCTACGGAAACCGGGCGCGGATCGACACTCCACACCAAGCGACCGGTTAACGACTTGGCATTAGCCCACTCCGGACTCTCTTCGCCATGACGTAAAACCACCCACTGCAGGTAACGCGAAAGCGGATCATGGATAATCTGTATAACCGGCTGCGGGAGCTCGTGCTCATCGGATTGCCGGCGGATAAGCTCGGCCGCGACTTGCTGTGCGCGCTCTTGCTTGGCACGTCCTTCTTCCGCATCTCTGAGCCGCTGTTCGACCAATTCTCTGCGCCGCCGGTCCAGATCCATGAAATGGCCGAAGTCTTTCACGAGCTCCTCAAACAGCCCCACGTTCTCGCTGTACTCAGACAACACGCGCTCAACCACTTCTTCAATTTTATCCCGCAGCGGATCCCGTACGCCCGGGCGCTTTTCGCTCCACCCTATTGCCGCTATGGCTAGCTCGTTCAGCAGTTTGCGAACCGGGTGCCCTCCGCGATTGAAGAAATTCCGGTCACTCAGGGCCACCTTCAGAACGGGTATTTGCAGCCGCCCGATCAGCGCCTTCATCACCGGGTGCAACTGTCGGTCTTCCAGAATAAACTCAAACAGCATTGAGACAAGGTTAATGACATCGCCATCAACCTGCCCGACTGACGCATTTCCTCCCTCGACCGACCGAAGCAATGACTGCAATTGATCCCGCAATGGCAGCACCTGCTCGCTGCGGGCAGCCTGCGCAGCCGATTGAAGCTGGTTCAGCTGATTGATCAGCCGCTCTGTCTCTAGCACCTGCACACCGGCCTTTTCTGCCGGAGCTTCCTGATGGTCGGTTTGATGCAACAATGCACTCAACTCACTTAACGTCGGCGTTACTTCCGCCTGAGTGTGATGGGACTCAAGGTTTGAGCCTCCGGTGTTACTGGCGTTATCTGATGCTGGCACAGGACGCGTAGCGGACGGGCCGGTGCGAGGCGGCGTTTTCATATCCGCCAGGACACCTTGGGTAACCAAGGTCTGGTTACAGGCCTGATAAAACACTCCTAACTGCTCGGTGAGCATTCGTTCAAACAATTTCAGCACCACCAGTTTGGCGCGAATGTCGATGTCGAGATCAGCGCAGGCTTCTGAAATCGCTCCGCACAAAACCTCGGGGCTCAGAGGAATCTGTGCATCGGTCAACGATACGTTCGGAACGGTGTGGCGAACTCTGGCCGCCAACAGGCTCAATACTTCTGAATACCGGTTACGCAAGCGGTTAGTCAGGTTGTCCAGAGCAACCTGCTGCTCAAGATCCCCGTGGTCCACCAAGCTCAGTGAATCAACATCCACGTTCTCCAGCGACGGACCTTCCTGGCCCGGGTTAAACCGCCCGAGTTCGTTAAACGCCTGACTCACGTACTGAAGAATGGAAACCGTCATGGCCTTGCGCCGCAAACGCAGTTCGCGCATGGCATCGAAGTAGGATGTCTGGTCCTGGTTCGAGCCCGCTCGGTCAGCCAATGCAAACAGACTGTCATCGGCCTGTTCGAAGAATCCGGCAAGCACTGTCCGTAGGGATTGGCCAGAGCTATCCCGAAGTCGCACTAACGTCACCGGTAGCGAAAATCTGCCTACCGATGTTTGGCCACTCAAGTGAACGACCTTACTGTGCTGTGCCATGGATATGCTCCGCTCCAAACCTGTTAAACAATGTAAAACACGGCGTATTTACATCATATAGGCATTGCCTGTCACCTTCTGTCAGAATTTGTCACCTTTTGTTTACGCCGGAACTCAATCACATTATTCCGCCTTGCGCTGCACATTTTGATTAAGCGCCCGAGCGCAGTAGAATTGCGGCCTATCAACCTACATTCACTTTTCCGGAACGTCACCATGATCAACCCAGAACTGCTTCGACAGGCCCGCATTGAATCCGTTGCTGAAAGCCTGCGGGAAGATATCGGCGATGGCGACATCACCGCCATGCTGATCCCTGCCGACAAGCACGCCGAAGGACGGGTTATCACTCGCGAACCTGCTCGACTGGCCGGCAAAGAATGGGTGAACGAAGTATTTCGCCAGGTAGATCCGGACGTTAAGCTGGAATGGTTGCACGAGGATGGGGATCAACTGCAGGCGGATGACGTTATCTTCCGGATGTCCGGAAATGCCCGTTCGCTTCTAACCGCCGAACGGTCTGCACTCAACTGGCTTCAAATGCTCTCCGGCGTGGCGACCGAGTGCGCCCGGTTTGCCGCCAAGGTGTCACATACCAAAGTGCAATTGCTGGATACTCGTAAAACACTGCCTGGATTAAGACTTGCGCAGAAGTATGCGGTCACCTGCGGCGATTGCAGCAACCACCGCATCGGGCTGTGGGACGCCTTCCTGATCAAGGAAAATCACATCGCTGCGTGCGGCTCTATCGCGGCAGCCATCGCCGAGGCCCACCGCATTGCTCCGGGCAAACCGGTCGAAGTAGAAACCGAATCTCTGGATGAGCTAAGGCAGGCACTGGATGCCGGTGCCGACATCATAATGTTGGACGAGTTTTCAATGGCGGATATGAAGCAAGCGGTGGAGCATGTAGCCGGGCGCGCAAAACTTGAAGCATCGGGCGGCATCAACGAACAAACCCTGGTCCCCATTGCAGAAACCGGCGTTGACTACATTTCGATCGGCGCACTCACCAAAGACGTCAGGGCCATCGACCTGTCTATGCGCCTGGTATAATCCAGACGCCTCTCCCTCACTCCCCCGAGAGCAAACCGTCCATGTGCGCCAGCGCCTGAATAAGCCTGGCGCCACTTTCGCTCCGGGCTCGAAAGTATTCCTCCGCCATCGGCGCAATACCGGACACAGACGGCAGTGGTTGCCCGGCTTCCAGCAGCACCTTCATGCGCGCAACGAAAACAAACTGAAGCCACTGCGGGAAGCTCATGGTATCCAGACAGAACGGCTGCGTGCTTTCGAACGCTTCTGGCGGCAGCGGTTGTTCTTGCCATGCCCCCAAGGTTCTGAGCTCTAATTCTATCTGGAGCAAGCTGTCGGCAACGTTACTTGCATGAGATTGGCTATCAGTCATGGTCAATGGCCCCGTCAATCCGCCAGCGCTTCCAACTCAACCGCTTCACCGTGCAGTACCCGGTACAGGTCTTCGAACTGCTGTGTGAGCGCGTGTTTGGGCGCCATGTGTATCAGTGGTTTTCGTGCCTGATGGGATTCTTTCATTTTCACAGAACTGGACAAACGCACCGGTAGCACAGGCAAACCTTCTTCAATCAACTCCCGCACCAATTGCTTTGGCAGGCTGGCCCTGGGCTGGAACTGATTCGCCACAATGCCTTCAACCACCAACGCGTCGTTATGATCTTCCTGCAATTCGCGGATTTCGTGCAAAATGTTGTACAGAGCCTGACGCGAGAAGTCGTCACAGTCGAACGGAATCAGACAACGCTGCGCCGCAATCAACGCTGACCGGGTGTAGAAATTGAGGGCCGGTGCGGTATCGATAAAAATTTCGTCAAAACTGTCACCCAGCTTCTTCAGAAACTCTCTCAGTTTGTAGATCTTGTGCTTGGCTTCCAGTTTACGCTCAAGGAAATCCAGCTCCGGGCTGGACGGCAACACAAAAAGGTTATCAAAGGGCGTGGCATGCACAAACTCATCCGGGCGACGAGTGAACATGCTGAACGCCACGGTCTGCTCCAACAGGTCTGCCACTGTATCTTTCAGCTCGGAAGAAGCCTTTCCCAGCAAGTAGTGGGTAGAATTGCCCTGCGGATCAAGATCAACAACCAGAGTCCGCTTTCCCCGGGCAGCGCTGATGGCCGCAAGATTACAGGTAATGCTGGACTTGCCTACACCACCTTTTTGGTTGAATACAACCCGTCTCATGCTGTCTCTCCAATCGTCATTGTCGTTTTGAATTCGTTGTTATTGTACTGCTACCAACCCATCACCGTTTTTACGAAGGGAATGGTCAAACGCCGCTGAGCTTGCAGCGAGTTTTCGTCCAGAGTGTCCAGAATACCCAGCAGATCTCCGAGCTTTCGGGGCGCACGCCGCATGATAAAATTAGCCACATCATCGCTGACCACCAAACCACGCTGCTCGGCTCGGGCCATCAGTATATGCATCCGGTCTTCGTCCCGGTACAAGCCGAGCTGTAGCAATAAACCATGCGACAGCCGGGACACCAGATCCGGCAAGCCGAACGGCAACGAGCCGGGCACTTCCGACATGCTCACAAGCAGCAACCCGCCACGGTCCATGACCCGGTTATAGAGGTGGAAAATCGCTTCTTCCCAATCGGCTTTACCGGCAATCTTTTCGAGATCGTCAAGACAAAGCAACGGGTGCACATCAAGGCCATCCAGTGCATCCGGGCCAAAAGGCAGCAATTCGCCAATACTGATACAGACTCCGGCTCGGCCAAACTGGTCGGTTTTATTGCAGGCAGCCTGTAACAAATGGCTTTTGCCGGTGTCGGAATCGCCGCACACCACAACCACCGGAAGTCCCTGCGGCGCATCACAGATCGCTTCAAGCCGGCGAGCCGCCTCGCGATTCCTGTCACCGTGGAAATTATCGAAACGAGCGTCATCCCTGAGTTTGACCCCGAGGATCATCTGAGACGGTATCACGACCGCTTTGCCCTCCATGCTCGCACACCCCAAACCAACACATAATGGCCACCGCTAAACACCGCGGACACAGCTACGACCCAGATACTGGCTGTGAGGATCCAGGGTTCCATCGACATGCCGGCCATAAGAATAATGATCACCAAAGCGGCCAGAATTTGGATAAAGGTATTCATTTTGCCCGGTATACTCGGCTCCATTTCAAAGCGCCCTACGCCATAATGGAACGCAAGCCCTCCGCACACAATAATCAAATCGCGCCCAAGCACCAAGGCAAACAACCAAACCGGCAACACACCCGTAATCGTCAACATCAGGTAAGTGGTGATCAGCAATGCCTTGTCCGCCAGCGGATCGGCAATGGCACCCAGCCTGCTTTTCCAGTTGAATGAGCGGGCAAGAAAACCATCAATCGCATCGGTCAGCGCTGCCACAACAAAAATCACCAACGCAAGGCGGTACCCGCCGTCAAGCAAGGCACCGGCGAACGGAATGATCAGCACGATCCGCAAAAACGTCAGTGCATTGGGGATCCAACGCCACTGCTGCGATCTCACGTATAAGTCTCCGTCAGTTTACGAGTGGCTACCACCACGCCCCGGGGCACTCTGCCAGCGGTAGTAAAGTACTTCGTAGAGTGATTCGAACGCGTCAGCGGCGTCTTGTTCATCACCTTCCGGCAACGACTGGTAAGCGGGGCCGGAAACGTCTGCTGCTTCCGCTTCGTGACCCTGAGCCTCCTGCCCCTCCGGGGCGCTCGATTGCGGCGCCTCAGCCGCTTCCATCGGCGTTGCATCCTCTGCGTTCTGGGCGACGAATCGGGGATCCAGGGCAATGTATTCTTGCAGCTGATTCAACTCGCCCGAAAACGCCACCTCCAACGTTAAACGCTCGCCCCGAATGCGCGATGCCCCAACGGCGCGTACGGGCGTCATACTTTGCAGCGCCTTCACTACATTGCCGTAATCCGCCAGCGAGGTTACACCGTCCAACACTACGTCAACTGCCGGGGAATCGGCCACATTACCAGCGGAAACCGCGTAACGGCTAGCATAAAGTTCGGCCCACTGATCGACGACTTTTGCGGCCAACTCTGCTGGCGTACCGGCACTGGCTGAACGCTCACTCGGGTCCATGCCCATACCTTCGAATACCCAGCCCGCGCGCCACTGACCACCGGAGCGACTAATGCGCATTAATGAGACCACATCATAGGCCTGCCCTTCGGAAGCCGCTTCAATTCGGTCAACAAACTGGCCCCACAAATCTGATAGCAGGGAGCGGTCGCCGGAAAATTGCGGGTCAGGAAACACCATCGGTAACCCGCGCTCAGAGGCTGCCGCCACAAACTGCTGGCGCCACTCGGCTGCACTGCCGGATTGCGATGCCCCATCCGCCTCTTCGGTAATCAACTGGCGCTGACCCCGTTCTTCCACTGCGATCCAGGCCAACGTAAGCGGACGGTTTGCCCCCCACACCGGGGCATTGAGCGCAGCCAGCCCACGGTTCACGCCTACCGCGCCGAAACTCATCTGCATGCGGCTCTGGCCCTGGCTTTGCCCTACCTGATAGGACAGCAACAAGGATTCAGCCTTGCTCAGGAGGCCTTCGACACCTTCAAGCTCCAATACGTCCCGACTGCCCGAAACTCGCACCAGAACTTCACGAAGCCCCGCCTCATACCCGGCCTTCACACTCGAGCTGCTGGTATCCGAAATCGGCACATCGGCATTGTAGAGCCCGGTAATAGTGACCGCTGTCGCTGGCGATGCAACAAACAAGGCGCACACCATCGCCATTGCCACGAGCACTGCCCGCTTCATTACTGCTGAATACCCGTTGACTGAATTCGTCATGTAGATGTAGCACCCTGCCGTTCCCATGATTGGCGCACAGGATACACCATCGCCTGTCAGCTGAGTAGCAAGCCAGCCACCGCTCTACGTGATAACCGTAGATTATCCAACGAATCGTGGCCGTATCGCGGAATACCAGTTGGAGCCCCCGTGCGCACCTGTTAAAATCCGCGGCCAGACCCACAGTCCAATGGTTATTTTCCATGAGCGAACAGAAGCCCTCCCTGACCTACCGCGATGCAGGCGTTGATATTGATGCCGGTAACGAGCTGGTAAACCGCATCAAGAACACCGCGGCCAAAACCCGCCGCCCCGAAGTACTCGGCGGCCTTGGTGGTTTTGGTGCCATGGTGTCCATTCCGGCTGGCTACAAAGAGCCCGTCTTGGTTTCAGGCACCGATGGCGTTGGCACCAAGCTTCGCCTGGCCATGCAACTCGAAAAGCACGACACCATCGGTATCGACCTTGTTGCCATGTGCGTGAACGACCTGATCGTTGGTGGCGCCGAACCTCTGTTCTTCCTGGATTATTACGCCACCGGCAAACTTAACGTCGATATTGCGGCCAATGTCGTTGAAGGCATCGGCAAAGGCTGCGAGCTTTCCGGCTGTGCACTGGTGGGCGGCGAGACCGCAGAAATGCCAGGCATGTACGAAGGCGATGACTACGACCTCGCAGGCTTCTGTGTTGGCGTGGTTGAGCGCGAAAACATTCTTGACGGCAGCCGTGTTCAGTCCGGTGATGTACTGCTGGCTTTGGGCTCTTCAGGCCCACACTCGAACGGTTATTCACTGATCCGCAAAATCCTCGAAGTGAGCGGCGCCGATTTGAGTCAGCCGATGGGTGACACCACTCTGGCGGATGCGCTCATGGCCCCGACCCGCATTTACGTCAAAAATTTGCTGAAGCTGATCCGCGACGTCGACGTGCGCGCCATGTCACACATCACCGGCGGCGGACTGCCAGAAAACATTCCCCGCGTTCTGCCAGACAACACGGTTGCTGCAATCGATACGGATAGCTGGGAGCTACCGCCCGTATTCCAGTGGCTGAAAGACGCCGGCGGCGTGGCGGCAGAAGAAATGTACCGCACCTTTAACTGCGGCATCGGTATGATCGTGTGCGTGCCTGAAGACCAAAAAGACCTGGCCATCGACACGCTGAACGCAATGGGCGAAACCGTGTGGCAGGTTGGCGTTATCGAGAATGCAGACTCCAGCGACTCCGCTTCTGCGGTTCGTTACGCGCCAGGGCTACTTAAGGCATGAAGGCAGATCCAGCGCCGCTACCCAAAATTGTTGTTCTCGCCTCTGGCAGCGGAACCAACCTGCAAGCTCTGATCGAAGCCACCCGTGAACGGGACTTCCCTGGCGAAATCATTGCTGTGGGCTGCAACCGCCCCGGTGCATTTGCGCTCGAGCGCGCAGAGCAAGCCAACATCCCCACCTTCGTGATTGACCATACGAAGTCGGATTCACGGGAGGCGTTCGACGCCTCCCTGATGGCTGAGCTGCACCGACACAACCCGGACGTGATTGTCCTGGCTGGCTTCATGCGCATTTTGACGGCCGATTTTGTTCGCGCCTTCCGGGGCAGGATGCTGAACATCCACCCCTCGCTACTTCCAGCTTACACCGGCCTGAACACGCACAAACGCGTGCTGGAAGCCGGTGACAAAGTGCACGGCGTTTCCATCCACTTTGTCACGGAAGAGCTGGATGGCGGGCCAGTCATAGCACAATCCGAAATTCGGGTGAACGATGACGACACCGCGGAATCGCTGGCGGAGCGTGTTCAACAGCAGGAACACCTGCTCTACCCGATCGTTCTGCGCTGGTTCTGCGAAGG
This sequence comes from Marinobacter sp. MDS2, assembly GCF_030718085.1. NCBI lineage: Bacteria > Pseudomonadati > Pseudomonadota > Gammaproteobacteria > Pseudomonadales > Marinobacteraceae > Marinobacter > Marinobacter sp. MDS2. The sequence continues at coordinate 51,475 of NZ_JAVAJF010000003.1, read as the reverse complement.
GCGTATCCAGCTGGCCGCCGATGGCGTTCATTTCGACGGCTCACTGCTGCCGAAACCCATGCGCCTCTCGGACAGCTGAACAGATTGTCATTTTCCCGGAGCCAATAACGGCTAGACTGTGTCACATGCACAGACCGTGAAGAGGCTTTCGAATGCAACGCTACCAAGCGCCAATCAACGTTTTTACGCTGCTCGCGGGGCTTCTGTTTTTTAGCCTCGCCGCCAGCGCATCTGCCGACAGCACTGCCACGGCAGAACTGACCCCCTACGAGGCCAGCTACACCGCCTCCATGTCCAAAGGCGTGAGCCTGAATGGTCAGGGCATCCGTACGCTCAGCTCTCAGGGCAACAACGTGTGGCTTTATCGCACCGACGTTGACTCCTTCATCGCCGACATCAATGAATCGCTGATCTTCAAATGGGAGAACGGGCACGTCATTCCATTGCGCTACCGCTATCGCCTGTCCGGCTTTCTGATCAAAGACCGAAAACAGTCGATCGACTTCAACTGGCAAAAAGGCATAGCAACCGGAAAGTATCGGGGCGAATCGTTTGAAGTAAAGTTAGAGGAAGGCACGCTGGACCCTCTGGGCTACCAACTGCAACTGCATCAGGACTTAAAGGCCGGAAAGCGTGACATCACCTACCGGGTGCTGGATAAGGGTGACTACGACACCGATCGCTTTGCCGTCATTGCCGAAGAAAGCCTGAGCGACCGCGGCCGAACCTTAAAAACGCTGAAAGCCGAGAAGGTGCGCGAGGAAGGCTCCAAGCGCCAAACCTTGATGTGGTTTGATCCGGAGCAAAACTACCTGCTGGCCCGCCTTCTTCAGGTCGAGCCAGACGGCAGCGAATACGAACTACGCTTAAAAGATGCGCGGGTTCAGGACTGACCCGCCACTCCGTGCTCTGCCCACACCGCTTTCACTTCATCAGCAATGATACGCATCCCGCTTGCCACCTGCTCGTCATCCTGCGAGTAGGTAACCCGCAAGCACTCATGGCGATGTTTCCAGTCATCATCCGGCAAGCCCGGGAAGAAGTAGTGCCCGGAAACGACCAATACCCCACGTTCTTTCAAGCGCTGGTATAACTCCAGGCTTGAAACCGGCAAATCCGGAAACCATAACCACAGGAACATGGCGCCTTCCGGTTTGTGGATATACCAGCGGCAACTGTCTTCCCCCATCGCCACCCGGAACGCCTCGACGGCCCTTTCCATTTTCGCTTTGTAGAACGGGCAAATCACTTCGCGACTCAGCGACAATATCTCACCGGACTTGACCAGCGGCTCGGCCAGCATGGCACCAAAACTGCCGGTAGCCAGATTCATGATGGCGTTGATACCAGATAACGCCTTGATGACCGGCGCAGAGGCGATCACGATGCCAGTACGCGCCGCTGGCAAGCCGAGCTTGGACAAACTCAGGCACAGAATAATCTGGTCGTTCCAGGTCGGCTTTGCATCCACGAACAACAAGCTCGGGAATGGCGTACCGTAAGCGCCATCCACAATCAGCGGAATGTCTTGCTCGCGCGCCATCGCTTCCAGACGGGCCAACTCGTCATCCGTAATGACGTTGCCGGTGGGGTTGGTGGGGCGGGACACACAAATAGCGCCCGTTTCGCCGGTTACTTCTACCGCATCGAAGTCCACGCGATATTTGAACTCATGGGCATCGGTAAACGAGATGTCAGGCTGCACCGCATGAAACAAATCCTGATCGATGCCCGCATCGGCATAACCGATGTATTCCGGAGCCAACGGCAGCAAGATGTGTTTGCGCTGCCCGTTGCCGTACTCACCACCAAACATGTTGAACAGCATAAAAAAAGCTGCCTGACTGCCATTGGTGAGCGCGATGTTTTCGGGCTTCAGGCCCCAGCCGTATTCTTTGTTCAGCAACTCAGCCAAGGAGGCAATGAACTGTTTTTCACCCTGAGGGGGATCGTAGATACCCACCAGGCGGCGCACCTGATTTTCGTCGGTGGCCATATTCGCCAGAATCTCCTGCACTCTTTGCTGAACTTCCGGGATGTGGCCTGGGTTGCCACCTCCCATCATGATCATATCCTCACCGGACGCCATGGCATTTCCCAAGTCATCCATCAGTGAAGTGATGCCGGCATCGGCGGTGAACTTACGACCAAAAGCAGAGAGTTTCATGTCTCTTATCCGTTCAAAAGCGATTAAGGAGGTATAGGCGAATTCTACTGCGGGCTGCGACAATCAGGTATCGAGCGAGATACCCAGATTGCTGACACCTTCATTCGAGGCGTCATTTCGCAGTTCTTCAATGAAATCTTCACTGGGCACGCGCTGTCGCTTGAGAGCGAGCACCGTGTCGCGCTGAAAAACCTTGTCTTCTTTGAGCAGGGGATGTTGATCGAACAACCGGATCAGTTCGTCGTCATCCATACCCTCACCTTCCGACATTTCAACGAAATCCATGACGGTTTTGGTGGCCAACTGGGACGCGTCTGTTGCCCGATGTTTGCTCGGGTTCAGGCGATTCAACAAGGCCTGCTCGAGCAGCTGGCAGAAGTCGAAAGCGGGGTATACGCCATATGCGTCGAACTCGTCGACGTTGGGGCTGAGCGTTTCGAGCTTGCTGAGCAACTGCGGGATCGCGGCTTCGGAGGTGTCCAGCTGTAGGGTTCCCCAGGCAAGATCAAGCAGCTGGCGCATTTTGCCACCGCTTTTCATGCCGACTGCGTCTGCGAACAGGGCGTAGTTGGGGAAGGCGCGCTCGGCGAGGGCCAGCAGGTAGGCGCATTCGCGCCAGCCCTGCAGTTGTGAAACGGCTTTCAAAAACTGGTTGGCGTTCATGTCCGCGGCAGGGTCACGCCTGTCTGGCCAAGGTATTTTCCGCCACGGTCTTTGTAGCTGGTTTCACAGATTTCGTCGGATTCGAAGAACAGCATCTGTGCCACGCCTTCGTTGGCGTAGATTTTCGCCGGTAGATTTGTGGTGTTGGAGAACTCCAGGGTGACCTGTCCTTCCCACTCTGGTTCCAGCGGGGTTACGTTGACGATGATACCGCAGCGGGCGTAGGTGCTTTTGCCAAGGCAGATGGTGAGTACGCTTCTCGGAATGCGGAAATACTCTACGGTGCGCGCCAATGCGAAGCTGTTCGGCGGAATGACGCAGACGTCGCCGGTGTAGTTGACGAAGCTGTTTTCGTCGAAGTTTTTCGGGTCTACGGTGGCGCTATGTACGTTGGTGAAGATTTTGAATTCGTTGCTGCAACGTACGTCGTATCCGTAACTTGAGGTGCCGTAGGAGATGACGCGGCCTTTGTCGCTTTCACGAACTTGCCCGGCTTCGAAGGGTTCGATCATGCCGTGCTGTTCGGACATCCGGCGGATCCACTTATCGGACTTTATGCTCATGGGGAATTCTCGTTTCCAGCTGGGAAAAATTGGGGCGTAGTTTACCCTGTCCTTGGGGTTGTGTCGAAGGCTTGGGCGTTTATCAGGCAGGCTTTTGGATTTGGTGATCTCAGCTGCGAGGGCGGCCTTCTGAAAAGATCTAACTATGGCGACTGCGGCATCGGGCACGCCTTCCAAAAACCGCTACTAGCACATCCATGTGCGCTTCTCTTCGGCCATCCATGGCCTACGACATTTTTGGAAGGCGTGCCCGATGCCGCGATCAAACGTTTGTGAAAGCCGCCCTGCAGAACCGTTTATTCGTTATGGCTCAACAACTGAGACACTGGAAATCGTTCCACCTAAATTCCGCTCTCTTGTGGACAGTTCCGCACCCACTCTGCGGGCAATATCGCGATAGCGGCGAGCCACTTCAGAATCCGGTTCGGCAACGACGGTTGGCGAGCCGCTGTCGGTTTGTTCGCGGATGGTCATGTGCAGGGGCAGCTGGCCCAGCAAGGTGGTGTCGTATTCTTCCGCGATGCGTGCGCCGCCTTCGCAGCCAAACAGATGCTCTTCGTGGCCGCAGTTGCTGCAGATGTGGACGCTCATGTTTTCGATCACGCCGATCACCGGGATGTCCACTTTGCGGAACATTTCGATGCCTTTTTTACCGTCCAGCAAGGCGATGTCTTGCGGGGTGGTAACGATGACGGTGCCGGTGACCGGGACTTTTTGGCCGAGAGTCAGCTGGATGTCGCCGGTGCCTGGCGGCATGTCAACTACGAGGTAGTCGAGTTCATCCCATAGCGTTTGTTGCAGCAGTTGCATGACGGCGCCACTGACCATAGGGCCTCGCCAGGCCATGGGAGTTTTGTCGGTGGTGACGAAGGCCATGGAGTTGGCTTGCAGGCCGTGAGCCTGCATGGGGACGAAGTATTTGTTTTCGCGCACGTCCGGGCGTTTGCCTTCGGGCACACCGAGCATCATGCCGATGCTGGGGCCGTAGATGTCGGCATCCAGGATTCCTACTCGGGCACCTTCGGCGTGCAGCGCCAATGCCAGGTTGACGGCGGTCGTGGATTTGCCGACGCCGCCTTTGCCGGAGGCCACGGCGATGATGTTTTTTACGCCGGGAACCGAGGCGATTTCTTTATTGATTTTGCAGGCGTGGATTTTTTGGGCCACGTGTACTTCGGCGCTTTCAACCCCGTCAACGAATTCGATGGCGTTGGCGACGATTTGTTTGAGGCCGCCAGCAATACCTTTCGAAGGGTATGGCAGTTCGACCATCAAGGTAACATTTCCCTGCTCGTCTGCCGTCAGATTTTTCACCGCGCCCAGCTCATACAGGTCTTTGTTCAAGTACGGGTCACGGTATTCGCGTACGGCGTCTTCGAGTGCCTTTTGGGGGATCTGGGTCATCGGGGTCTCCGGAATAAGCTTATCACCCTGAATGCAGGTGAAAATTGATGGCTTGGAAGGTATCATCTGTGGCCGTTTCTGACCATATGGGGTCTTCATCTGGAACAATCAATTCTGATTGTCACCAAAACCCCGTTTGTCTTTCCAACCCGTATCAACATAAGGTTCGGACATCACCATGACGCAAGCGAGCAATCAACAGCGCGATATTCTGGTTACCAGCGCTCTGCCCTACGCCAACGGGCCCATCCATCTTGGGCACCTGCTGGAATACATTCAGACTGATATCTGGGTGCGCTACCAGAAAATGCGTGGCCACAACTGCTATTACGTTTGCGCCGACGATGCCCACGGTACCGCGATTATGCTGCGGGCCGAGCGTGAAGGCATTACGCCGGAGCAGTTGATTGACCGGATTCGCCAGGAGCATCAGGAAGATTTTTCCGGCTTCCACATCCAGTTCGACAACTATTACTCGACCCATTCGGAAGAAAACCAATACTTTTCCGAATACATCTACCGTCAGATCCAGGCCAACGGCAACATCGCGACTCGCAAGATCAAGCAGTTCTTTGATCCCGAGAAAGAGATGTTTCTGGCAGACCGCTTTATCAAAGGTACCTGCCCGAAATGCAAAACAGACGATCAATACGGCGATAACTGTGAAGCCTGCGGTGCAACTTACACGCCCGCCGAGTTGATCAACCCTCGCTCAGCGGTTTCTGGCGCTACGCCGGTTGAGAAAGAATCCGAGCATTACTTCTTCAGGTTGCCGGAATTCCACGATTTTCTGAGCAAGTGGACTCGCAGTGGCGCACTGCAGCCGCAAGTGGCCAACAAACTGGCCGAATGGCTGGATGCCGGGCTTCAGGAATGGGACATCAGCCGAGATGCGCCCTACTTCGGTTTTGAAATTCCGGACGCACCGGGCAAGTTTTTCTATGTCTGGCTGGACGCGCCAATTGGCTACCTCGCCAGCTTCAAGAACCTGTGTAATCGTGAAGGCATCGATTTCGAACACTTCTGGAAGAAAGATTCCACGGCTGAGGTGTATCACTTCATTGGTAAGGACATCATCAACTTCCACGCTCTATTCTGGCCATCGATGCTGCACGATGCCGGTTTCCGCACGCCAACCGCGGTTTGGGCGCATGGTTTTGTCACTGTTAACGGTAAGAAGATGTCGAAGTCCCGCGGCACCTTCATCATGGCTCGCACCTATCTGGATCACCTGAACCCGGAATACCTGCGTTACTACTTCGCTGCCAAGCTCACTGGTGGCGTTGACGACATGGATTTGAACCTTGAAGACTTCGCAGCGCGTGTGAATTCGGATCTCGTTGGCAAGGTGGTGAATATCGCCAGCCGCAGCGCCGGTTTCATCACCAAACGCTTCGATGGTCAGCTCGGCCAAGTGACTGAGCAAGAAAAGCTGCAAGAATTCATCGACGCTGGCGAGCAAATTGCCGAGTTCTACGAAACCCGTGAATTTGGCCGTGCGATGCGCCGGATCATGGAGTTGGCCGACATTGCCAACCAGTATGTGAACGACGAGCAGCCCTGGATCATTGCCAAGCAGGAAGGACAGGACGACAAATTGCAGGCCATCTGCACCAACGCGATCAACATGTTCCGCCTGCTGATGACCTACCTGACCCCGGTGCTGCCAAAGACAGCACAGGCTTCGGCATCGTTCCTGAATGATCGCCTGACCTGGAATGAACGGGCGAATCTGCTGGAAAATCACGGCATCGACAAATTCAAACCGCTGATGAGCCGCGTCGATATGGGACATGTCGAGAAAATGCTGGACGCATCCAAGGAAGAAATGCCGGCCGCCACCGGCCAGCAGCAGGCACCCGCGTCTGATCTGGAACCCATCGCGGATGAAATCGAATTCGGCGATTTCGCGAAGGTGGATCTGCGGGTGGTGAAAATCGTCAAGGCCGAGCATGTGGACGGTGCCGACAAGCTTCTTCGACTGACGCTTTATGTGGGACATGGCGAGCGCAACGTGTTTGCGGGTATTAAGTCTGCCTACAAACCGGAAGAACTCGAAGGCCGCCTGACGGTGATGGTTGCCAACCTGAAGCCTCGGAAGATGAAATTCGGCATGTCTGAAGGCATGGTTCTGGCCGCAGGGCCGGGTGGTAAAGACATTTTTATTCTGTCCCCCGATTCCGGCGCGACGCCGGGCATGCGGGTGATGTAAGCAGCAACAGGCAGAGACGCTCCCGATGACAGAGTATTTGCTTATTTTGGTCAGTACGATTCTGGTGAACAACTTCGTGCTGGTTCAGTTCCTCGGGCTATGTCCTTTCATGGGGGTTTCCGGAAAACTGGAAACCGCCATGGGGATGTCGCTGGCAACTACCTTTGTACTGACGCTGGCGTCTGTGTGCAGCTATCTGGCCTACACCTACTTGCTGGAACCGCTGGATCTGGCCTTTTTACGCACCATCACCTTCATTCTGGTGATTGCCGTTGTGGTGCAGTTCACCGAGATGGTTGTGCGTAAAACCAGCCCTTTACTGTACCGGGTTCTCGGCATTTTCCTGCCGCTGATCACCACCAACTGTGCGGTACTGGGTGTCGCGCTGCTTAACATCAATAAGAACAACAACTTTATCGAGTCTGTTCTTTACGGTTTTGGTGCGGCGGCTGGCTTTTCTATGGTGCTGGTTCTGTTTGCTGCAATGCGCGAACGCATTGCCGTGTCGGATGTCCCAGTGGCTTTCCGCGGTGCTTCCATCGGGTTGATTACTGCCGGCCTGATGGCTCTGGCCTTCCTGGGCTTTACCGGCCTGGTTGCGGTGTAAGGAGCACGCATTATGTGGATTAGCTTTCTGATTGCCGTGACCGTGCTACTCGCGTTGGCGCTGGTATTTGGCGGATTGCTGGGCTTTGCCTCCGAGCGTTTCAAAGTCGAGGGCAACCCGCTGGTCGATCAAATCGACTCTCTTCTGCCGCAAACTCAATGCGGCCAATGTGGCTACCCGGGCTGCCGCCCCTATGCCGATGCCATTGCCGACGGTGACGCCATCAACAAATGCCCCCCGGGCGGCGAAAGTACGATCAAGGCACTGGCTGACCTGCTCGATGTGGAGCCTCAGCCGCTGGATGCCGAACACGGTGCCGAGCAAGCCATCCGCGTTGCGGTGATCCGCGAAGACGAGTGCATCGGCTGTACGAAATGCATTCAAGCATGCCCGGTAGATGCCATCCTCGGCGCGGCCAAACACATGCATACGGTGATCGAAAGCGAATGCACAGGCTGCGACCTCTGCGTGGAGCCTTGCCCCGTTGATTGCATTGATATGATCACCGTTGAAACGGACATCCGTACCTGGACACCGCCAGCTCCAAGCATCATTGCCACTGACCGCCAGGGAGCCACTGTCTGATGAGCCAGTTGTGGGATTTTTCAGGTGGCATTCATCCGCCCGAAAACAAAGTTCAATCCACCCGTCGCCCTATCCGATCGGCCGGCATTCCCGAACGTCTGATCCTGCCTTTGCAGCAACATATTGGCGTGCAGGCTGAAACTTTGGTTAACGTAGGTGACCGGGTTCTGAAGGGCCAGAAAATAGCCGATGTCACGACTGGCATGGGCGTGCCGGTTCACGCACCAACGTCCGGCACCATCCAGGCTATCGAGCTCCAGTCCGTTCCCCACCCTTCCGGCATGTCGGATCGGTGTGTGATTCTGCAGCCGGACGGTGAAGATCAATGGGTAGACCTGCACCCCGTCGAGAACTATCAAAAACTTGACCGGGATGAGGTTCTGCAGCTGATCCGCGATGCAGGCATCGCTGGCATGGGCGGCGCAGGCTTCCCGACGACGATCAAGCTAAGACCACCCCGTGATCGCAAGGTTGAGACACTGATTCTCAACGGTGCGGAATGCGAGCCTTACATTACCGCTGACGACATGACCATGCGCGAACGCGCTGCGGAAGTGGTGTCCGGCATGCAAATCATGGCGTGGATTTTACGGCCATCACGCTGCGTCATTGGCATCGAAGACAACAAGCCGGAAGCCATTACCGCCCTTCGCGAAGCGATAAAAGGCACGCAAATTGAAGTCGCGGTTATCCCGACCAAGTACCCGTCCGGTGGCGAAAAACAGCTGGTACAGATCCTGACAGGTCTGGAAGTACCCAGCGGCGGAATACCGGCAGACATTGGGGTGATGTGCCAGAACGTGGGCACCGCCGTTGCCGTCTCGCGCGCGATCTATGAAGGTAAACCTCTGATTTCCCGGATCGTGACCATCACCGGGGACGCGGTCCGGGAGCCCGGCAATTTCGACACCCTGCTCGGTACGCCGGTCAGCGCGTTGTTAACCATGGCCGGCCTACAGCCAAGGTTGCTGAACCGCTTGGTGCAAGGTGGCCCCATGATGGGCTACACACTCACCACCGACGCCGTTCCCGTCGTAAAAACATCAAACTGTATCATTGCCGCCACCGCTCAAGAGCTGCAGCCTCCCGCGCCTGAACAACCGTGCATTCGCTGTGGCCAATGCGCAGAAGCGTGCCCGATGGAGCTGCTGCCGCAGCAGTTATTCTGGTACTCCAAGGCAGAAGAATTCGAGAAAGCCGAACACCTGAATCTGTTCGATTGTATCGAATGCGGTGCTTGTTCTTACGTTTGCCCGAGCACGATCCCTTTAGTGCAGTACTACCGTTTTGCCAAAGGCGAAATTCGCAACCAACGCGAAGAACAGCTCAAATCCGACAGGGCGAGAGAGCGGTTCGAAGCGCGTCAGGCAAGACTCGAGCGGGAGCAGCAAGAGAAAGAACAGCGCCGTAAAGAGCGAGCAAAAGCCGCTGCTGAAGCTCAGGCTAAAAAGCAGGCTGAAGCCGAACAGGCTGCTGCTCAGGGCGAGACCGTAGACGACCGTGCAGCCAAAGCGGCGCTGGTCCAACAGGCGCTGGAACGCAAAAAAGCCAAAGCAGTTCAAGCTAAGGCTGAACCTGCCCCGGCCCAGGAACAACCCGACATCGAAGCCTTGGAGAAACAGGTCTCCCAAGCCGAAGCCAAGCTCAACACGATGCAAGGGATGCTAGACGAAGCGAAAGCCCAGCAAGCCGACAACGTAGAAAAGCTGGAGCGCGCGGTCGCCAAGAACCAGGACCGCGTTAAGCGAGCAAAAGACGCGCTCGCCGAAGCTCGCAAGCAAGTCCCGGCTGAACCCGAAACTCCGTCGTCCGAGTAACTTATTTCAGGCTGATAGTTCATGGCATTAATTCAACAGTCTTCTCCTCACGCCCACAACGCTCGCCCCACGTCTCGCGTGATGCTCTGGGTCATTCTGGCGGCACTTCCGGGCTTGCTCGCCCAAACACTGTTCTTTGGCTGGGGCAACCTGATCAATGTGATTTGGTGCGTCGCTCTGGCAATTGCGACCGAGGCCCTCATTCTCAAGCTGAGGAACAAACCCATTGCCTTTTTCCTGCGTGACAATACTGCGGCAGTGACCGGGTTATTGCTGGGCTTGTCGCTACCTCAACTCGCGCCCTGGTGGGTTTCAGCCGTTGCGGTCATTACCTCCATCGTGGTGGCGAAACAGCTTTACGGCGGTTTAGGCTCGAACCCGTTCAACCCTGCCATGGTGGGATACGCTCTGGTGCTGGTATCGTTTCCGGTGGCCATGACAACAAACTGGGCACAGCCAGCCACGCTGTGGGCTGGAGCACCGGGGTTTGGCGACACGCTAGCTACGATCTTTTCCGCCAGCCAGACCGCGGTCGATGGCTGGACCATGGCTACGCCTCTGGATGAATACAAACACAAAATTGCCACTCACACTGCGGCAGAAGTGCTGCAACACCCCACCTTTGGTGAGCAAGTTGCGCGAGGTTGGGAGTGGGTTAATCTGGCATTTCTGCTTGGCGGCCTGGTTCTTATCGCCCTGAAAATTATCACTTGGCACATCCCGGTCGCTTTCCTTGCCGGCATTACCGTTATGAGCCTGGCGTTTGGCAGCAACGCCGACCAGTACGCCCCGCTGCAACTTCACCTGTTAGCCGGCGGCACCATGCTTGGCGCGTTTTTCATTGCTACCGACCCCGTCTCCGCAGCCACCAGCCATCACGGAAAGCTGATCTACGGCGCCAGTATCGGTGTGCTGATTTACCTGATCCGCACCTGGGGCAACTACCCGGATGCGGTCGCCTTTAGCGTTCTATTAATGAACTTTGCAGTACCCTTTATTGATCATTACACACCGCCTCGCACCTATGGGCATCACAAAGCACGCCGGGGCTTGCCCAGTAAGAACGGAGCCAAGTCATGAATGCAATGATGAGTTCCATTCGCCGAAGCGCCATTGGTTTGGGTCTGTTCGCCGTCATTACCGGTGGTACCATCGCGCTGACTCAAGGCATTACGAAAGACCGGATTATCGAACAGGCTGAACGCGCAGAAGCCAAAGCGCTGTTCGAAATCATCCCGGAAAGTCAGCACGACAACGATTTACTGAAGGATGTTGTAACGCTACCGGCAGGCTCGCAACTGCCGAAGCATGAACCAGTGCAGGTATGGGTCGCTCGGCGCAACGGCCAACCGGTCGGAATCATCATGCCCACCACGGCCCCGGACGGGTATTCCGGCGATATTCGTTTGCTGGTAGGCATCAATATGGATGGCGAGGTTATGGGCGTTCGGGTGACCAATCACCGGGAAACCCCGGGGCTAGGCGACCGAATAGAAACCCGCAAATCAGACTGGGTCTACAATTTCGAGGGGCGTTCTCTCAGCAATCCGCGCCCCAAGCTCTGGAATGTCAAAAAGAACGGTGGGGTCTTCGACCAGTTCACCGGCGCCACCATCACCCCACGGGCCATCGTGAAGGCCGTCCAACGATCGTTGGTCTACTTTCAACAACACCGGCAAGACATCCGGGAACGTTTGAACGAAACGCCACCCGGCAACCCCAACACGCAGCGCCCCGAAGTCATTGCGGGTGAACTCAACTCTGCGGAGCATTCGTGATTATGGCCACCAAAACGTCCTCCGAAATCATCAAAGACGGCCTTTGGACCAACAATCCCGCCTTGGTACAGGTACTCGGGCTCTGCCCTCTGCTGGCTGTTACAAGCACTGTGGTCAACGCCATCGGTCTGGGTCTTGCCACCTTACTGGTACTGATCGGTTCTAATCTGTCGGTGTCTCTGATCCGGAATTTCGTCGGCGAGTCGGTCCGTCTTCCGGCCTTTGTGATGATCATCGCCTCGTTCGTGACCTGCGCGGAACTGCTGATGCAGGCATTCACTTACGAGCTCTATCAAATTCTCGGGATATTTATTCCACTGATCGTCACCAACTGCGCCATTCTGGGCCGCGCCGATGCCTTTGCCTCTAAAAACGCGCCTCTGCCCTCTCTGCTTGACGGTGCCATGATGGGCCTGGGCTTCTTGCTGGTCTTGATCGTTCTGGGTGGCATGCGGGAATTACTCGGCCAAGGCACCTTGTTTGCCGACATGCACCTGCTGCTTGGACCAGACGCCGCAAACTGGACGATTCGCCCATTCGAGCAATACCCCGACATGTTGTTTATGGTGCTGCCACCCGGTGCGTTTGTAGGGCTGGGCCTTCTTATCGCTTTGAAAAATGGCATTGATCAGCGTCTGAAAGAGAAACGACTGGCTGCTGCGCCTGTGCAAGCGGAAGCAGGTAGCAAGCGGGTGCGGGTAACCGGCAGCGTTTCCTAACCCTCGTGAACGACTCTATTTCAGGAAGATCATGAACAAAGAAAAGCGCATCGAAATTTTCACGCGGCTCAGAAATGACAATCCAAACCCGACAACCGAGCTGAATTACAGCACTCCGTTTGAGCTGTTGATTGCCGTTATTCTATCCGCACAAGCCACGGATGTTGGCGTGAACAAAGCCACCGATAAACTCTATCCGGTGGCTAATACACCGGAAGCCATCTACGCGCTCGGTGTCGATGGGCTGAAGGAATACATAAAAACCATCGGCCTGTTTAACAGCAAAGCCGAAAACGTGATCAAAACCTGCAAGATCCTGATCGACAAGCACAACAGCGAAGTACCGGATAATCGCGAAGACCTCGAGGCCTTGCCCGGCGTAGGCCGGAAAACGGCCAATGTTGTGCTGAACACGGCGTTCCGGCAACCCGCTATGGCCGTAGATACCCACATCTTTCGCGTCTCTAATCGTACAGGCATAGCGCCCGGGAAAACCGTATTGGAAGTCGAAAAACGTTTAATGCGGCTAGTGCCAAAAGAATTTTTGATGGACGCGCATCACTGGCTTATTCTCCACGGCCGATACACCTGTGTCGCGCGGAAGCCAAAGTGTGGTGCCTGTATGATTGAAGATCTCTGTGAATTTAAGCAGAAGCGGGATTACCAATAAGACGCTGAGCGCGCCACCTAGAGCATCAAAAAACCGGCAACAGCCGGTTTTTTTGATGGCATATAATTTATGCTGTTCTTAGCTCTTGCCCAGCATCTTCGCTTTCAAGTCTTTCTGCGCTGGCTCATCCGACAACCAGATTCCAAACAAAGCCTTTTTGAATTCGAAATCACCCACGGTGTCTTTCTGCTCGCCGTTCTTGAGCACTTGCACGCCACTGCCAGGAACGTATACGAGCTCGAATACGTCGCCTTCTTTGATCTCCTCCCGGAACACAGACAAGAACTGGTCAACGTCGGACTGAATGGAGGACAGGTCGCCATCCGTTGCCGCCTTGAAACCATCCATCGTGGCCTCAGTCATGCGATCGCTGGTAATCATGCCGGAGGTAATATGCAAAGCGATGGCTTGTGGCTCATCTGCATTAATAACGGCGCCGCCATCGCTGACTTTCTCTTGAACGTATAGACCACCTACATAAAGGTCCATAAACCACTTTGAGCGCGTGCCCGCACCGTTCAACTGAAGCTCCTGGCCTGCAGCCGTGTAAGTATCCGGAATATCAACACCAGCCACTTCGAGAGCGTGCACGGGCGTTACCAATGCTCCAGCCAGAAGCAGAGATGCAAATCCTGTTGTAAGTGTCTTCTTCATCGTCCTTTCCTTCAATCATTATTATCGAACGTGGTTTCGTTTCGAGGCCTGCACACAACCTCGAACCGAAGCCACATTCTAGCAATGAAGGTGAACCCGCCATCGGCACCTGGTTCTCATTTGATGGTGACCATAAATGAAAAACCGGCCATGTTTCCATGGCCGGTTTTCTTATGCCTCAGATCGGGCGCAACCTATTCGAATAACAGGTTACTAGAAAGGCCTTCTTTTTCAAGGATTTCTCTTAAACGGCGCAGGGCTTCCACCTGAATCTGACGAACCCGTTCCCGAGTCAGACCGATTTCCTGCCCCACTTCCTCCAGGGTGCTGATTGGATAGCCCCGCAAGCCGAATCGGCGCGACAAGACTTCCTGCTGCTTGTCACTCAGCTGATCAATCCAGTTCTCAAGACACGAACTCATATTGTTGTCTTGCAACACATCGGCTGGATCCGATGCCCCTTCGTCGGCCACGGTATCCAGAAGTGACTTGTCACTGCCGGCGCCGAGAGGTGTATCCATCGAGGCCACACGTTCATTAAGACCCAGCAAGCGCTTAACGTCTTTGACAGGCTTATCAACCAACTGGGCAATGTCTTCTGCGGTTGGTTCGTGGTCAAGCTTCTGAGTGAGCTCTCGCGCTGCACGCAGGTACAGGTTGAGCTCTTTAACCACGTGGATGGGCAAACGGATCGTCCGGGTCTGGTTCATGATCGCCCGTTCGATGGTCTGGCGAATCCACCAGGTTGCGTAGGTTGAGAAACGGAAGCCCCGCTCTGGATCGAATTTTTCTACCGCTCTAATGAGCCCCAGGTTACCCTCCTCGATCAAATCAAGAAGTGTCAGCCCCCGATTGACATAGCGCCGGGCGATTTTCACCACCAACCGCAAGTTGCTTTCAATCATCCGCTTACGACCAGACTCTTCGCCCTTTCGGGCCAAGCGTGCAAAATACACTTCTTCTTCTGGAGTTAGTAAGGGGGAAAAACCAATTTCGTTGAGGTACAGCTGAGTTGCGTCCAGCTGCTTTTGGGAAGCAAGAAACTTCCCGCGGTAAGTAAGGTCATCTGCTTTATCGACGGCCGGTTTGGTAGCTGGCGCTTTGCCGGGCTTACCCTCGGTCAACATCGACTCGTCCAATTCGTCTACTTCTGCTACGCGATCAATGACGCCTTCTTGTTCTAGTGACATGATGCATCCCGCCTCTCAATAATCCTGTGATCGCCCTATACGTCTTGTTGTTATGTCGGGCCCATCGGTTTTGGTTCTGTTCAGGACATTAATGTTTTATTTGGCAATTTCCGTTGCCGTTTTTCTTGTTTTGCTTTTTTTGATACATCCCGGTTCCTTTCTGGAACCTCTTTTTCTAGCGCCGTGGCAGGTATCGGGAGGGATCAACCGGGTTACCATTTTTCCGAATTTCAAAATGCAACATCGGCTTGTCCGTTCCGCTACTGCCCAGTTCGGCAATTACCTGACCTGCTTTTACGCCCTCCCCTTCTTGCACCAAAATCTTGCGATTGTGTGCGTATGCACTCAGATAGTGTTCGTTGTGGTTCACGATAATCAGGTTCCCGTAACCAAGCAACCCGTCTCCTGCGTAAACCACACTTCCATCTGCTGCTGCTCTCACAGCATCCCCGGGTCGGCCAACAATATCAATGCCTTTGTTGACTTTTCCCGACGTAGAATACGAAGCAATTACGGTGCCAGCATGCGGCCAACGCCACTTGATATTGGCAACGGTCTGGCTACCGGGTGAGCCGGAACGTCGAACCGGAGGGGCTTTCGATACCGATTTTACCGGCGCCGCTTTATTGGACGACGTTCTCGATGCAGGAGGTTTTGCAACCGGCTTTCGCTTGGCCTGAGCAGACGAATTATCGGCATGTCGTATTCTTCCCTTTCGGTCCAGCCTTAAAACTTGCCCCGCCCTTATTTCCCAAGGCGGTTTCAAACCATTGGCATCTCCCAGCTCCCGGTAATCCCGGCCATAACGCCAGGCAATCCCGTATAGGGTTTCGCCACTCTTTACCACGTGGCTCCCCCAATACACCGGTGGGTTATAACGATCGTCGTTGTAGATGGCAGCCGTATTACAGCCGGAAAGAAAAATTGCAGACAGAAGGAAGATTAGAATGGCAGGTAGATGGCTCACATGCGAACGGCCGCCCTCTAAGCTTTCGCTTGGTGGGCGATGCTTGTCGGGGCTCGCTGAATAGTGGTGCCTGCTATAAAAAATCACAAATAAGCCAACGCCTGATTATAATAAATCCATCTAAGAAACTGGACGTGCTACACGCACATTCTTATGTTTCAGGACTAACCTTTTAATATATTGCACGTTTCGGCAGTGATTCCAAGTTACTGCTGACTCAGGTTTGTTACCTTCCGGAACACGTTTTTTGTGCGCCCAGTAACACTTTTCAGCAGACAGGCACCTCAATCTCGCGCATCCGATCGCTGACGACCGAGCATTTCCAGCCCCACGACGATTGCTAACCCGACGCAGGCCATTAGTCCGGCCAAGCCTACCAATGGCTCTTGCCCATTCAGGTTAGCCCAGGTCTCGGGGCTTATAGGCAACTGGGTTAACGGCACCTGCTCCCCGGAACTGTTGGTACGCCAGCTCAAGGTTTCCTGCCAGGGCCAGACCTTCACCAAAGCTCCGATCATAAAGCCGGTAAGCAAAGCCAGTACGGTGTCGTGAGCGTACTTGAATGCCAGCGTGATAAGGCGGGCTACTGACAGCAGGCCGATCACGCACCCTGCCATGAACATGCCTAAATCCGAGAGCGCAGCATTTTTTATGGCCGATAGAACCGGCGCATACATGCCAATAATCAGCAGTAGAAAACTGCCAGAGATGCCCGGCAAAATCATCGCGCAGATCGCGAGGGCCCCAGCGCCGAGAAAAGCTAGCGCAGACGGGTCAACCTCACTGGCCGGAAGCGTTGTTACCCACCAGGCGAAGGCCACCCCCGCAATCAACGGAATCAATAACGCGGGCGAATAGCGTTTTACCTGCTGACCGACATGCCAAACGGACGCAACAATCAAACCGAAGAAAAAGCTCCAGATCAGAATGGGATGCTGATCCAACAGCCAGGTAATGAGCGATGCCAAGCTGGCAATGCTGGTCAGAATACCCGCCAGCAACGAGACCAGAAAAAAACCGTCAATAGCCCGCCAGAAGCCGAGAACATCACCACGGATCAGTTGCCGGAAAAAAGCCATTGGTGCGGCACTGATGGCCTCCAGCAACCGAAAGTAAATGCCCGTAATGAAGGCGATGGTACCGCCAGAAACACCGGGAACGATATCCGCAGCGCCCATAGCCATGCCTCTCAAAAAAACACCGGCAGGGTGTTGCGTTCTATTTCCTTCATTCCCTTGCAACTCGGACATCAACGCACCACTCCGCCCAACAAGGGAACAAACTTAACCGGCTCCAGTTCACGGCGCTCGAAGTCGTCACCCTTGCGAACAATTTCCACCAGCACTTGATCTTGTTCGCCCACTGGCGCAATCAACACACCACCATCGGAAAGCTGATCCAGCAATTCTTTGGGAACATCCGCCGGCGCCGCCGTAACGATGATGCCATCAAAGGGGCCTCGGTCCGGCCACCCCATACCGCCGTCGGCGTGCTTAAGCATCACGTTGCGAATATTCAGCTGGCGTAGCCTGTCCCGGGCGCGCTCTTGCAAAGGACGTATTCGCTCGACGCTGTATACCTCTTTAAAAAGTTGGGAGAGCACTGCCGTTTGATAACCCGATCCGGTGCCCAACTCCAACACCCTTGTCGGCTCGTGAGCGAGTAAAAGCTCGGTCATCCGGGCAACGATGTAGGGCTGGGACAGGGTCTGGCTGTAGCCAATGGGAAGCGCCGTGTCTTCATAAGCCCGATGGGACAGGGCTTCGTCGAGAAAGATATGCCGGGGAATCTGCCCCAGCACTTCCAACACCCGGTCAGACTCGATGCCCGATTCCCGCAAACGTTGAACAAGGCGCATTCTAGTGCGCCGGGAGGTCATTCCAATACCTTCAATCTGAGCATTCATTGATCTACGACCTCTACTCCAGCCAAACCATCCAGCCAATCCTTGAGTTCTGGGAGCGCTGCGTGTCGCGTCATATCGGTATGGACAGGCGTAATCGACACACATTTTTGACTGATCGCATAGAAATCGGTTCCCGGCCCGGCATCGCCACCTCGGCCTGCGGCCCCTATCCAGTACCGCTGTTTACCTCTGGGGCACGTCACGGGAACAACGCCCTCTGCGCGCTCACGATGCCCCAGGCGGGTGATGCAAAAACCGGCGAGTTCGTCCCACGGTACATCGGGAACATTGACGTTGAGTATGGATCTTGGCCCAAGGGCCAACGTTCGAGGGTTTTCAAGCAGGCGACGCACAACCTGCGCAGCTGTCTCGTAATGGAAGCGCCCTTCATTCACCAGAGAAACCGCAATGGCAGGCAAACCAAGATGGCGGCCTTCAGTGGCTGCGGCTACGGTGCCGGAATAAATGATGTCATCGCCAAGATTAGCGTGCGTGTTAATGCCCGACACCACGCGATCAAAAGGCCTGCTAAACAAGCCATTGACCGCCAGGTGAACACAATCCGTGGGCGTGCCGTCAACAGATTGGAAACCGTTAGGGTGTGTTTCAACCGTCAACGGCCGACTCAACGTCAGGGAGTTGCTAGCGCCACTGTGATCGCGGTCCGGTGCAACAACCTCCAGCTCGCCCAAGCCTTGCAAGCCCTCATGCAAGGCAACGAGGCCAGGCGAATGAACGCCATCATCATTCGACAGTAGAATTCGCAAAGTGATCTCCAGCTAGCTCGCTTATTACTTATTATCACGGCTGAGGCTCATGTCCTTCAGCTCGAAAACGTCTCCCAACACAGTGGTTGCGTACTGACCGGGCGGCAGCAAAAACTGAAGCCGAAGGGTATTCTCATCCACCCATTCCCAGCGCAACTGATCGGGCCGAGTGACCAATGCACGTCGTTCCGGCTTCATGCGAGTACTCGAAAAAAGTTGCTCAAACTCCGGATGCTGCGCAATAACCGATCGTTCCAATCGTTCTTGTTCTTCGGTGGCGTGAGTACCACCATCCCCCCAAAGAGGGCCGGTTGGCTTGCCGTCATCAGACGGCTCCCCGGGCAATGGCGTAAACCAGTTCCCGGCACTGACACGTTCTGCCAGCACCTCATTGAACAGCCACGAACGTGCCGCCGAAAAGTACAATACGTTTTTCGAGGCACTTCCGCCACCGCCGCGGCGACCACCGCGCTTTCGATTCAAGCGTGTGGGATCAAGGTTAACGGCCTTATCCAAATTACCGCCGCCCAGACCAAACCGCTGTGGGCCAAAATAATTGGGCGCACCACGCTCGGCTAACCGAGCCAACGCCGCGTCAATTTGAAGGCGCTCCCCGCGGACTTCCCGCAACACCAGCTCAAAGCCATTGTGTTCATGCTCGCCGCGACGAAGCTTCCGGGCGTGTCGACGATGAGCCAGGACGGGCCAGCGCTCAGCGATCGCCGCCAGCAATCCGGCATCGTCTGATTCCATGCCGGGCCGATATAAACTGAACCACTGCACCGTTATAGCATGACGGTCTTTCAACCCACAAAAGCCCACTTCGAATGCTTTCGTGCCCGCCAAGACCGCCAACTCCCGCGCAACGTACTCGGTGTTGTCACCGGTCTTCTCGATTCGAACGCACAAGTGCTCGCCCGACCCCGTCTCTTCTGCCTGCGGGCTTTCAAAATCAGGGACTAAATACTCGGTCACCCGAAAGTCGTCGGGGCTAACCTTAAGTAAGGCGGTTGCTGGCCGGGTACCGGAAGACGTTGGCCAATCAAGACGCCAGCGCGCTGTCACTGCCGACGACGAGCTCACAGAGTCACCGGTTCAAGCAAACACACCGCTTGACAGGCAATGCCCTCACCCCGACCGGTGAAGCCGAGTTTCTCACTGGTGGTAGCTTTAACACTCACCCGGTTAACGGGCACACCCAAATCAGCGGCAATATTCAATCGCATAGCTTCAACGTGAGGTGCCATCTTAGGGGCTTGAGCAATGATCGTGGCGTCCACATTCACCACCGAAAAGCCTTCATCCTGAACCCGTTGCATCACCGTTCGCAGCAACTCCCGGCTATCGGCCCCGGCCCATTCATCACTGGTATCCGGAAACAGATGACCAATATCTCCCAATGCAACTGCACCTAACAGCGCATCTGCCAACGCGTGCAAAAGAACGTCGCCATCCGAATGGGCTTTTAGCCCTTCGCTGAAGGGAATCTTAACCCCTCCCAAAATGACAAAATCGCCCTCACAAAAGGCATGGACATCAAAGCCCTGGCCAATACGCATGGTCATCTCCGAATCAAAACTAGAATGTACGAGGAGGCAAAACCCTACTGCCGACTCAAGATAAACTCAGCCAGCTCAAGATCCGACGGCACCGTAATCTTCAGGTTATCCGCCCGGCCTTCCACCAAAAGAGGCATATTACCGGAAAACTCCATAGCAGAGGACTCATCCGTAACGCCATGGCCGTTTTTGAGGCACAATTCCAGCGCTGACTTCAAAGCACCAAAACGGAACATTTGCGGCGTCAACGCCCGCCATAACTGACTGCGATCCACGGTTTCTTCAACTTCAGGCTCCCTTCCCCTGTTGGCCCGCTTCAAGGTGTCTGCCACCGGCGCTGCAAGCAGCCCACCGACCGGATGTTCAAACAACGTATCAATCAAATTGGAAAAGTCGTGAGCATCCAAACATGGCCGCGCGGCATCGTGCACCAACACCCAATCGCTTTCATCGGCCTGCTCTTCCAAAGCATGAAGCGCGAAGAGCACCGAGTCGGCCCGCTCCTTGCCACCGGTACACGTCTGAATGCGGTCATCCTTTGCGGATTCGCTATCCGGCCACCACTTATCCTGTGGGTTTAACGGCACCATGCAGCCTTTAAACGGCGCATTATTCAGCAAACGGGACAGGGTGATATCGAGGATAAAGCGGTCAGAGATTTTCAGGTACTGCTTGGGGCATTCGGCTTTCATGCGCTGGCCGATACCAGCGGCAGGAACCACAAGCCAAAGATTAGGAGTTTTCATAGAGGCAGATAAACAAAGTTGGGAGAGTATCGGGCGGCTTCTTTCCGGGAATTTCGAAGGCCAAGGATGGCCTGAGAGAAGCGCACATGGATGTGCTCGTAGCGGTTCCCGGAAAGAAGCCGCCCGATGCTCTGTGCACCCAAATCACTTCTCGACAACGAGAAAAAACGTCTCATCGTCCCGAATCAAGCCCAGGTTCATGCGGGCCCGCTCTTCCACCGCCCCCTGCTGATTCCGCAGGTTACGAACCTCTGCATAAAGCCGGTCATTCCGAGCCGCCAGCCCGGCATTCTCAGCTTGCTGCTTGGCAATCGCTTCTTCCAGTGCCCAAACTTGAGCAAAGCTACCTTCCCCGACCCACAGGCGAACCTGAAGCAGGAGAATCAGCACAGCAAGAATGGCCCAAAGCGTTTTCATGCAGATTAGCTCAGAAAATAACCAGTTAAAATTTAACGTCAGAGGGTAAGTATAGACGCTCAGGTAGATTAACAAGAAAATGCCCCAACTTATTGGGCAAAAAGGCCATCGTGTCTGAATTTTCATCCAGAACGCGATGGCCTTAACATTTTGTTACCTGACAGTATGCACTACCAGGTGTACTTCAGGCTCGTGTTTAGCCTTGGCCTTTGATCTCGCTCAGGCCACGGTAAGGCGCCTTGCCCTCCAGATCACCTTCGATACGCAGCAACTGGTTGTACTTGGCGACGCGGTCAGAGCGGCACAGAGAGCCGGTCTTGATCTGTCCGGCGCAGGTCGCCACGGCCAGGTCAGCGATGGTGGTGTCTTCGGTTTCACCAGAACGGTGGGAGATAACCGCGGTGTAGCCAGCATCCTGAGCCATTTTGATCGCGTCCAAAGTCTCGGACAAGCTGCCGATCTGGTTGAACTTGATCAGGATGGAGTTACCAACGCCTTTCTCGATACCCTGCTTGAGGATTTTGGTGTTGGTTACGAAAAGGTCATCACCAACCAACTGAACTTTGCTGCCCAGCTTGTCTGTCAGCACTTTCCAGCCGTCCCAGTCACTTTCGTCCATACCGTCTTCGATCGATACGATCGGGTAACGGTCGCACAAGCCGGCCAGGTAATCCGCGAAGCCTTCGGAATCGAAGCTCTTGCCTTCGCCGGTCAGCTGGTACTGGCCATCTTTGTAGAACTCGGAAGACGCACAGTCCAGAGCCAGGGTAACGTCTTTGCCCAGCTCGTAACCGGCCTGCTCAACGGCTTCCTGGATAGCGGCCAATGCGGCTTCGTTGGACGGCAGGTTTGGCGCAAATCCACCTTCGTCACCCACGGCTGTGTTCAGACCCTTAGCCTTCAGAACCTTCTTGAGGCTGTGGAAGATTTCCGCACCTACACGCAGAGCTTCTGCAAAGCTGGTGACAGAAACCGGCTGTACCATGAATTCCTGAATATCGACGTTGTTGTCGGCGTGCTCACCACCGTTCAGGATGTTCATCATCGGAACCGGCATGGAGAACTTGCCAGAGGTGCCGTTCACATCGGCGATGTGCTCATACAGAGGCTTGCCGAGAGCGGTTGCAGCGGCTTTAGCTGCGGCCAGAGATACGGCCAGAATGGCGTTGGCGCCCAGGTTGGCTTTGTTTTCGGTGCCGTCCAGGTCGATCATGATCTTGTCCAGACCACGCTGGTCTGCAGAATCTTTGCCTACTAGAGCGTCACGAATCTGACCATTGATCGCTTCAACGGCTTTGCGTACACCTTTACCAAGGTAACGGGTTTGGTCGCCGTCACGCAGTTCCAGAGCTTCGCGGGATCCTGTTGATGCTCCAGAGGGGGCGCAGGCACGGCCCAAGGTTCCGTTTTCCAGAATTACGTCTGCTTCAACGGTTGGGTTACCGCGTGAATCCAGAACCTCACGGGCTTTGATGTTGGCAATCTTGGTCATTCGTAAATTTCTCCAGATTTTATCTTCTAAACACTGTACCGGTTATCAATTTCGGTGCTGGAGCAATCAACTGGAAGAGCCTGGCGAAAACCGCTACAAGCACATCCCTGTGCGCTTCTCTCCGGCCATCCATGGCCTACGAAATTTTCGCCAGGCTCTTCCAGTCGATCGCTCTTCGAGCCCGTAAAGTACCCCTAGCGTATCGGCATCAGGAATATACGGGCTTTCAAAGTGCGGACACCGCCAATCAGGCGGTGTCTATAGGTTTAAAACTTTTTACCAGATCATCTACGGCTTTCACCCGCTGAAGGAACGGCTCCAGCTGGCTCAGGCGCAATGCACATGGGCCGTCACATTTGGCTTGATCTGGGTTCGGGTGCGCTTCAAGGAACAAGCCGGCGAGTCCTTGAGACATGCCGGCCAAAGCCAAGTCGGTCACTTGTGCGCGGCGGCCGCCAGCGGAATCGGCTCGGCCACCCGGCATTTGCAACGAGTGGGTCACGTCGAACATTACAGGCACGTTCATCGATTTCATGATGCCAAAACCCAGCATGTCGACAACCAAGTTGTTGTAACCGAAGCTACTGCCCCGCTCACACAGAATGATGTTGTCGTTACCGGCTTCTTCGCACTTGGTGATGATGTGCTTCATTTCCTGAGGCGCCAGGAACTGGGCTTTCTTGATGTTAATCACCGCACCGGTTTTTGCCATGGCAACGACCAGGTCGGTTTGACGACTCAAGAACGCCGGCAGCTGGATGATGTCACATACTTCCGCCGCAGGGGCGGCCTGAGCTGGCTCGTGCACGTCAGAGATAATGGGTACACCAAACTTGCTCTTGATGTCTGCCAGTATCTGCAAGCCTTTTTCCAGACCCGGGCCTCGGAATGACGTCACAGATGAGCGGTTCGCTTTGTCGAAAGACGCTTTGAATACGTAGGGAATGCCCAGCTTGCTGGTGGCTTCCACGTAGGCTTCAGCAACCTCCATGGCCAACTCAGGGGATTCCAGTACGTTCATGCCACCAAAAAGCACAAAAGGCTTTTCGTTAGCGACTTCAATGCCAGCGACATTAACCACGCTCTTGGCCATGCTTAGGATCCCTTTTTGTTCGCCAAAGCGGCCTCAACAAACCCTTTGAACAGCGGGTGGCCGTCGCGAGGGGTTGAGGTAAATTCCGGGTGGAACTGACATGCCACAAACCATGGGTGATCCGGTGCTTCTACAACTTCAACCAGTCGGCCATCGGTGGAGCGACCAGAGATCCGCAGACCGGCTTCTTCCAGCTTTGGCAGGTAGTGGTTGTTGACTTCGTAACGATGGCGATGACGTTCGCGGATGGTTTTTTTGCCGTAGCAGGCGGCAATGGTGGAGCCTTCAGTCAACACGCAGTCCTGGGCTCCCAAACGCATGGTTCCGCCCAGATCAGACGCTTCGGTTCGTTCTTCAGTGTTGCCGCTGGCGTCTAGCCATTCGGTAATCAGACCAACAACCGGGGCCGGAGAGTGTTCACGGAACTCGGTGCTGTGGGCGTCTTGCAAACCAGCCACGTTACGGGCGTACTCAATAACCGCTACCTGCATGCCCAGGCAGATACCCAGGTATGGCACATTGTTTTCACGGGCGTACTGAACTGTCCGAATTTTGCCTTCTACGCCACGCTCTCCAAAACCGCCGGGCACCAGAATCGCGTCGGCAGACTCAAGCACTTGAGTTCCTTCACGCTCGATGTCTTCGGAATCGATGTAATTGATGTTGACCTTGGTGCGGGTCTTGATACCGGCGTGCAGCAATGACTCGATCAGAGACTTGTAAGCCTCCAGAAGCTCCATGTACTTACCAACCATGGCGATGGTGACTTCCTGCTGCGGGTTCATCAGAGATTCCACAACTTCGTCCCACTCACTCAGGTCTGCCTCACGAGCGTCGAGGTTGAAACGATCAATAACCAGCTGATCCAGCCCGTATTCGTGCAGCATACGCGGGATGGCATAGATAGACTTGGCATCCTGCATCGGGATGACCGCCCGCTCTTCCACGTTGGTGAACAGGGCAATCTTGCGGCGAGAGCTGGCATCGACTTCATGCTCGGAGCGGCACAGCAGAATGTCTGGCTGCAAGCCGATGGAACGCATTTCTTTCACAGAATGCTGAGTTGGCTTGGTTTTAATCTCGCCCGCCGTCGCAATATAAGGAACCAGCGTCAGGTGCATGAACAAGGCACGCTGGGCGCCCACTTCCACCTTCAGCTGACGACACGCTTCGAGGAACGGCAGGGATTCGATATCACCAACGGTTCCGCCAACTTCAATCATGGCCACGTCAGAGCCGGCCGCACCCTCGATAACACGGCGTTTGATTTCGTCAGTGATGTGCGGAATAACCTGAACAGTGCCACCCAGATAATCGCCCCGACGCTCTTTGCGGATAACTTCTTCGTACACCCGACCGGTGGTGAAGTTATTACGCTTGCTCATCGGTGTACGGATGAAACGCTCGTAGTGGCCAAGATCAAGGTCGGTTTCAGCACCATCTTCGGTGACAAAGACTTCACCGTGCTGGAACGGACTCATGGTGCCGGGGTCCACGTTGATGTATGGGTCCAGCTTGAGAATAGTGACCTTCAGGCCGCGTGCCTCCAGGATGGCTGCCAATGAGGCAGACGCAATACCTTTGCCCAAAGAGGACACAACACCGCCGGTGACGAAAATATAACGCGTCATGCAGATTCCATGATTATCTGGTTCGGTAAAGGGGGGAGATTGTTCATCTCAAGATGGGACATCAGACTACCAGAAAGCCCTCACCTACTCAATCAAAATCCCGTTCCACAATGAGCCGCCAACCGGTGGCCGGGGCGCTCCCCGAGTATTGGTCAGAACACCACAAATCGCCAACCGCAACCAACTCGTCACCCTCGCTACGCTGCCTGTAAACCAAGGGCAGCTGGGCTCTTTCCCATGGAGGAACACCCTGTTCTTGAAGCCACGTTTTCAGTGCCCGAGAGGGGCCTTCAGGGCGCATTCTGACCCGCTCACCGCCCTGCCTCGTAGATACCCGTATTGGCGGCGGGGGATTTTTTGCGGTACCTGCTGGGGAATTCGGCATCAAGCTGAGTTCCCAGCCTCCCCATACCGCCAATTTATTCGGGTATAGGTTAATTGGCGCTTCCGGCACAACCACATCGGGCACGAGATAGAGATAACCGCGATATCGGCGCAGGCTAAACCCAGCGCCTCGTATTTCCGGCGCACGATCCTCTGCCGCGCTCAGCAGATCAGCAAGACCTTGATCCAAACCAGCACTCGCTGGTACTTCGAAGCGCTGCCTTTGCAGCCACCAACGCACCAGATTTCGCTGTTCGAGCGCACTCAGTTCTCTTAGCTTCGCCAAGATCAACCGACCGTTGTCTGAACAAGACTGCCATTGCAACTCAGCCAATCGCTGATTTAACTCCGCGCTTTCCCGGCAGGCACTCGCGCTGCGCCCCAGTCTTCTCAACAAGCCGGGCCAACGTTTTTTCAAACTCGGGATGATTGCATGACGCAGGTAATTACGATCATAAACCTGGCTGACGTTACTCGGGTCTTCGACCCAGCTAACGCCTGAACTCGCCGCCACTTGCTCCAGCCGGTTACGCTCTAGCGCCAACCACGGCCGATACAGACACCCCTTCCCCAACGACCGGCTTTCCGGCATGCCGGAAAGCCCTTTCACACCAGACCCACGAAGCATTCGAAACAGCACCGTTTCGGCTTGATCATCCCCATGGTGAGCCATCAGGATCAGATCGCCAACACCGACGCAGCGCTCAAACACCTGGTAGCGGGCGTTTCTTGCGGCTTCTTCCAAGCCGCCAGCGGCGGTATCCGAAACCGGCACGTCAACGTGCTCGACCACAATGGGAACGCCCAGCCTTTCGCAGACATCACGGCAGAATTGTTCGGTCTGCTGGTGATTTGTCTGGAGCTGATGATTGATGTGTAGTGCAGTGATCTCAGGATGGCAGGACGCCGCCACGTGCAGCAACAGAGCCGAATCCAGACCGCCGCTGAAGGCGATCCAGAGTCGGGAATATTCTGGGAGAGTGCTGACTGGTGCTAGCAGATCATCCGGCCAATCAGCATGCCGGGCGGAGTTACCGCCCGCCTTCATACTTGGTCAAACGCTCATACCGGCGGGCGATCAACTCATCCTGTGGCAGGCGGCACAATTCGGCCAACCCGGTTTCAAGTTGCGCTTTCAGGGTTGCCGCCATATCTTCGGGGCTGCGGTGCGCCCCGCCTAACGGCTCTTCTATTACGTTGTCGGCAACGCCCAACTCTTTCAGGCGAGTCGCCGTCACACCCATGGCTTCGGCCGCTTGCGATGCGTATTCAGCGCTCTTCCAGAGTATCGACGCGCAACCTTCCGGAGAGATCACGGCATAGGTTGAATACTGCAACATATTCAACTGGTCGCATACACCAATGGCGAGCGCGCCACCGGACCCGCCTTCACCGATGACCGTCGAAATAATCGGCGTTTTCAGCCTCGACATCACAGCAAGGTTGAAGGCAATGGCTTCACTTTGACCACGCTCTTCCGCTCCGATACCGGGATAGGCCCCCGGGGTGTCAATGAACGTCAGAATCGGCATTTTGAACCGCTCGGCCATTTCCATCAGACGCAGGGCTTTACGATAGCCTTCCGGGCGCGGCATACCAAAGTTGCGTTTCACTTTGTCACGCACTTCCCGCCCTTTCTGATGCCCGATGACCATGACTGGCTGATTGCCCAGACGAGCAGTGCCACCCACGATGGCCTGGTCGTCTGCGTAGCGGCGATCGCCGTGCAGTTCATCGAAATCGTCAAAGATCAAATCAATATAATCCTGGGTGTAGGGCCGACGAGGATGCCGGGCCAAACGTGCTACATCCCATGGCTTGAGATCAGAAAAAATGCTCTCTGTCAGGCTGACGCTCTTCTTCTTGAGGCGACTGATCTCATCGGTAATATTGATATCAGTATCGTTACCAACCATTCGAAGCTCTTCAATTTTGGCTTCCAGATCGGCGATCGGCTGTTCGAAATCCAGGTAATTAGGGTTCATGATGTTCCATCATTTGATTGCCAGGCGGGCAAATGCCCACCCAAACCAGAATTTGGGACAAAGATAGCAGCGCTGGCCGCAGAGCAAAAGCGGACATTGGTCTTAATCATAGACCAGTTCTACTGCTTGGTCGCCCACCAGATGTTTCAGCTCAAACAGAAGATCATCATCCGGTTGCACTCGCCAGGATTCTCCCAACTCTATGCGGGTACGGGCTTCAGCGCTGCTGTACTCGATCCATACCGGGCTACCGTCGTTACGGAAAGGCCGCAGTGTGTCGTCCAATTTATCCAACAGACCGTTTTGCAATTGGTCAGCGTGCAGTGCCAAGCGGATTCCCCGACTGAACTGCTGGCGCGCTGTCGCCACATCGGTGACCGAGCTAACCCGCATTTTCATCTGCCCCGAGTAATCGTCGTGGCTAACCTGCCCCTCCAACACGATCACCTGGTCCGATTGCAGCAGCTCCCGGTTCTCAAAATAGGCTTCCGAAAACAGAGTCGCCTCAATGCGTGCACTGCGATCATCCAGCGTGATAAAGCACATGGTTGAACCTGTGCGGGTTTTCATGGTGCGCTGAGCCACTACCAAGCCGGCCACACGCTGAGGTGATTTATTGGGCTTGAGCTCGGCAATGGACGAACGCACAAACCGGCGCACCTCTTTCTCGTATTCGTCGAAGGGATGGCCGGTAAGATAAATACCCAGCGTGTCTTTTTCACCTTTCAGACGCTGCTTTTCAGGCCATTCGCGCACATCGGCCACGTCAGCATATACATCTTCATCATCACCGCCTCCGAGCATTTCACCAAACATATCCACCATGCCAACGGCATCATTCCGGGATTGCTGGCCCGCTTGCTGTATGGCTTTATCAATACTGGCCATAAGCTGTGCCCGCGTTGCTCCGAGCTTGTCCATCGCACCGGCGCGAATCAATGCCTCCATGGCACGCTTATTGACTTTCTTCAGATCAACCCGGCGAGCGAAATCGAAGATATCCTGGAATGGGCCGCCCTCTTTGGCTGCAGCAACCACACTTTCAATGGGCCCTTCCCCCAAACCTTTGATGGCACCCAGACCGTACACAATCTGCCCGTCGTCATTCACGGTAAAGGTGTACTCGGAGCGACTGACGTCAGGCACCAGAAGGTCGAGTTTCATGTTCCGACATTCTTCGACCAGCGTGACCACCTTGTCGGTGTTCTGCATATCTGCGGTCAGTACCGCCGCCATAAATTCAGCGGGGTAATGGGTCTTCATCCACAGAGTTTGGTAAGACACCAAGGCGTAGGCTGCGGAGTGGGACTTGTTAAAACCGTAGCCAGCGAATTTCTCAACCAGATCAAAGATGTTCTCGGCCAGCGTTTTATCAATGCCGTTTTCTTCACAACCGTCGAGAAACAAGGCTTTCTGTTT
The DNA here is from genome assembly GCF_030718085.1 of Marinobacter sp. MDS2. Taxonomy (NCBI): domain Bacteria; kingdom Pseudomonadati; phylum Pseudomonadota; class Gammaproteobacteria; order Pseudomonadales; family Marinobacteraceae; genus Marinobacter; species Marinobacter sp. MDS2. The sequence goes on along the minus strand of NZ_JAVAJF010000003.1, from coordinate 22,080 downwards.
GGCCATTTCCTCGGGTTTCTTCTTACCCATCGCCCGGCGAAGCATGTCGGCACCGCCGAGGGTGTAACCGGCCATAACCTGGGCGATCTGCATAACCTGCTCCTGGTATAGGATAACCCCGTAGGTGGGCTCCAATACCGGCTTCAGGCCTTCGTATTGATAATCCGGATGCGGATAGGATAACGGCTGGCGACCGTGCTTCCGGTCGATAAAGTCATCTACCATGCCGGACTGAAGCGGGCCGGGCCGGAACAACGCCACCAGTGCGATCATGTCTTCCAGCGAGTCTGGCTGAAGACGGCGGATCAGATCTTTCATGCCGCGAGATTCAAGCTGGAACACCGCAGTGGTTTCTGCCTTCTTCAGCATCTCGAACGACGCTTTGTCATCCAGAGGAATCGTCGCAATATCCAATTCCGGCTCCCCGCGCTTTTGACGGCGCGGGTTGATCATATGCAGGGCCCATTTGATGATGGTCAGGGTCCGCAGACCGAGAAAGTCGAATTTCACCAACCCGGCTTCTTCAACGTCGCCTTTATCAAACTGGGTGACCAGACTTCCGCCTTCGTCGTCACAATACAAGGGCGAAAAGTCGGTAATCTTGGTGGGCGCGATTACTACGCCCCCGGCGTGCTTACCGGCATTCCGGCACACACCCTCGAGTTTGAGAGCCATTTCCCAGATTTCCTGGGCTTCTTCGTCCTGCTCCAGGAACTCTTTTAACTGGGGCTCCTGCTCAATGGCCTTGTTCAGAGTCATGCCCACTTCGAACGGAATCAGCTTGGAAAGCTTGTCCGCCAACCCATAGGACTTGCCCTGCACTCGCGCTACGTCACGCACCACCGCTTTAGCCGCCATGGTACCGAAGGTAATAATCTGAGAAACCGCTTCACGGCCGTATTTCTGGGCTGTGTATTCGATAACCCGGTCCCGGCCTTCCATGCAGAAGTCAACGTCAAAGTCGGGCATGGATACCCGCTCCGGGTTCAGGAATCGCTCGAATAGCAAATCGTATTCAAGCGGGTCCAGATCGGTAATCAATAACACATAAGCAACCAGCGAACCGGCACCGGAACCCCGCCCCGGGCCAACGGGCACGCCGTTATTCTTGGCCCACTTGATGAAGTCCATAACGATCAGGAAGTAACCCGGGAAACCCATCTGAATGATGATGTCGAGCTCAAACTTCAGTCGCTCTTCATAGACTGCCCGTTTTTGGTCGTACTCCGGATCGTCTTTGCTGAGAATCGTTTCCAGACGCATGTCCAGGCCCTCTTCCGACACCTTTCGGAAGTAGTCGTCCATGGTCATACCATCCGGGATCGGATAATTCGGCAGGAAGTATTCACCTAACCGGACCTTGACCGAGCAGCGACGGGCAATTTCAACGGTGTTTTCGATGGCTTCGGGAATATCCGAAAACAGGTCGATCATCTCCTCGGCGCTGCGCAGATATTGCCGATCACTGAAGCGGCGATCCCGGCGCGGATCGTCCAGCGTGCGGCTTTCACCAATGCAGACCCGGGCCTCGTGGGCCTCGAAGTCGTCAGAGGTCAGGAAGTGCACATCGTTGGTGGCCACCACCGGCAAGGCCATTTCAGCCGCCAGCTCAACACTCAAGTGCAAGCAATCTTCATCGCCCGCCCGGTCGGTGCGCTGAAGCTCCAGGTAATAGCTGTCTGGGTACAAGTCCTTCCAGTACTGCGCTCGCTCGCGGGCCAGTTCGGGCTTACCGGCCAGCAGCGCTTTTCCGACATCGCCCATTTTTGCGCCAGACAAAGCAATCAATCCGCCAGCGCGGGCTTCCAGCCACTCTTTTCGGATAATCGGCTTGCCGTACCTCTGCCCCTCGGTATAACCCAGAGAAATGATTTCCGTGAGGTGCAGATAACCGTCGTTGTCACGGGCGAGCAAAGTCAAACGGAACGGATTTTCAGGTTCATCCGGATTTTCGAGCCACAGGTCAGCACCGACGATCGGCTTTACGCCTGCTCCTATAGCGCCCTGATAAAAGCGCACCAGCGAGCACATATTGGATTGCTCGGTGAGCCCCACAGCGGGCATGCCCAGTTCAGCCACCCGGCTGATCAGTGGCTTGACCCGAACCAGGCCATCCACCATGGAATATTCAGAGTGTACGCGCAGGTGTACGAAAGTATTTGCCATGCTCAATTGCCAATCACTGTGCGGATGTCATCTTCGGTTTGCGGACCGAAGCGCGTCTCTATGAGCTCACCGCCCGGGCCCACAATAAACGTAGCCGGCAGGGCTACCGGCATATTCCAGCCAAAATCCGACGCCGGGTCTTGCGCCAGCATGGCGTATTCGATGCCCATTCGTGCGCCCAAATCACGCAAAGCCTCGCCCTCGATACCATCGAAATTCACGCCCAGTACCGCAATATCCGGCGCTTTGTCGAGTTGGTTCAGTTCGGGAATTTCCTCAAGACACGGTTTACACCACTCAGCCCAGTAGTTCACCAGCACCCATTGCCCACGATAACTGTCCCAGCTTTTCAGGGTGCCGTCGGCATGCTCCAGCTCCACTTTGCTGCAACCGGACATCGCCAACCCCGCACTCAGCACCAGAAAGGCTAACCAGCGTGGGCGAGGTACTGACGGGGAGATTCGTGGGATGGACAGGTACCGAGGGTACTGCAAGGCATTTCCTCCTGTTAGACTACGCCCCAAAATAGACCGCAATCACGACTGTTAATCGAGCATGACCATGACAGAACAAACCCGTATTTTCCATAACCCACGGTGCTCAAAATCACGCCAGACCCTTGAGCTGCTTCAGCAAAAAGGTATCGAACCCGAGATTATACGCTACCTGGAGACGCCTCCGACAGAGCAAGAGCTTCTACATATTCTTGATCTGCTAGGCTGCGAGCCTCGGGAACTCATGCGCACCAAGGAATCTGAATACAAAGAGCAGAATCTGGCCAACCCGGAGCTGACCCGCGAACAGCTCGTTCAAGCCATGGTGACAACGCCTAAGCTTATCGAGCGACCCATCGTTCTGGCGAACAACAAAGCGGCGATCGGCCGCCCGCCAGAAGCTGTACTCGACATTCTTTAAAGAAGCCCCTGCAGGAGCCAGGCATGAGCGATTCCAGCCCTTACATTCTTGTTCTTTATTACAGCCGAAACGGCCAGACCGCTGAAATGGCTAAACAGATCGGGCGCGGCGTTTCCCGGGTGTCGGGGCTGGAAGCGAAAATTCGCACTGTGCCTCCTGTTTCGCCCGATACCGTGGCCAGCCAACCTGCCGTGCCCGACACCGGCGCACCCTACGCCACACGGGAAGACCTGGCCAATTGTTCAGGCCTGGCTCTGGGTAGCCCTACCCGTTTTGGTAACATGGCGGCACCGCTCAAACATTTTCTGGATGGCACCGGAGACTTGTGGCTCAACGGCAAACTCGCTGGCAAACCGGGCGGCGCCTTTACCTCAACGGGCAGCTTGCACGGTGGGCAGGAAACTACCTTGCTGACGATGATGGTGCCCCTGCTGCATCACGGCATGGTACTGTGCGGCCTCCCCTATTCCGAAAGCGCCCTGAACGATACCAGTACCGGTGGCACGCCCTACGGGCCCTCTCACTGGGCCGGCACGGGTACCGAGCAAGCTCTGAGCGAACATGAACGAACGCTGTGCCAGGCTTTTGGCGAACGCCTCGCTCGTTTGGCACAAAAACTGTCTGACTGATTTTCACAACGACGTTAACTATCCGGAACCCTTTATGCTTCATAACGAAAAAGCCAAAACCACCGCACGTGTGACCAGCGGGCTCTATCTTGCCGTATTGGCTACACTGGTTCTGACAACGTTCTATCCGGCACCGGTTGAAGGGGTTTCCATTGGCCTGATGCTTTCGGTCAAAGTACTGCCTCTGCTGGCGTTTATCATCCCGGTCTTCCGTGGCCACAACCGCGGTTATATCTGGATGTCGTTTGTGCTGATTTTTTACTTTACCCAAGCGGTTGTCTCCGCCTGGCTTAGCGAAGGCGCACTCGGGCCCGTCATCATGACAGTGCTGACGTTCCTGCTGTTCACTGTGGCCATGATGCACTTGAAAGTGAACCGCCCGATAACCGCGTAACGCACCCCAATTGAGAGGCAATACGGATGGCTGATCAAACCCTCGCGATACCCGCGCCGCCCCATCACCGCACACTCACATTGAGAGATGTGTGCACTGCGCTGGTGGAAAGCGAGGAAATCAGTCAGCAGGATGCTGAAAAAGTACTGACCGCTAATCTGGGTTCACCCTCCGAAGGCCCGAACCACACATCCAGACACCCGCTGGAACTGGTGGCCATCGCCGGCCTGAACAGCCAGATTGACGGGCGCACACTGGATCTCGAACGCCTGACCCACTGGTTGGCAACCTGGGGCCAGCAAGACTACTACCACATTGATCCACTGAAGATTGATACCCCGGCTATCGCCCGAGTCATGTCTTATGCTTTCGCCCAGCGCCACGGCATTCTGGCGGTCGAGATCACTGACGACGAAGTCGTGATCGCCAGCAGCGAACCGTTCAAACGGGAATGGGAAGGCAACCTGAGACAAGCGGTTCGCAAAGACATTCGGCGCGTGGTCGCCAATCCGGAAGCCATCCGTCGGTATACCGTCGAGTTCTACCAACTGGCGGCTTCGGTCAGCAAAGCCGGTGGCGGCGCGAAAGCCGGGCCAGCCGGCAACCAGAATCTGGAACAGCTGTTGGATCTGGGTTCCAGCGATAGCGCGGATGCCAACGATCAGCATGTGGTCAAAATAGTCGATTGGCTGCTGCAATACGCCTTCGAGCAGCGCGCCTCGGACATTCATATCGAGCCTCGCCGCTCAGTCACTCAGGTGCGGTTCCGTATCGATGGCGTGCTGCACAACGTGTACGAATTCCCCGAGCACGTAGGCACGGCCATTACCAGCCGCCTGAAAATTCTGGGTCGCCTGAACGTTGCCGAAAAACGGCGTCCTCAGGATGGCCGAATCAAAACCCGCAAACCAGATAACCGGGAAGTAGAGCTCCGCCTGGCCACCATGCCCACCGCCTTTGGCGAAAAAATGGTGATGCGGATATTTGATCCGGAAGTACTGCTGAAATCGTTTGAACAACTCGGTTTCAACAAAGACGATCGAAGCCGCTGGCACAGCATCACGTCTCGCCCTCACGGCATTGTGCTGGTGACCGGCCCCACCGGCTCCGGCAAAACCACCACCCTGTACTCCACCCTGAAACAACTGGCGTCTCCGGAACTGAACATTTGCACCATCGAAGACCCCATCGAGATGGTCGAGCCAGCCTTCAATCAGATGCAGGTTCAGAACAATATCGACCTCACCTTCGCGCAGGGCGTCAGAGCTCTGCTTCGCCAAGACCCAGACATCATCATGATTGGGGAAATCCGGGACCTGGAAACCGCGGAGATGGCCGTGCAGGCCGCCCTGACCGGGCACTTGGTGCTATCGACACTGCACACCAATGATGCGCCGAGCGCCATTACCCGATTGATGGAACTGGGTATTCCACCCTACCTGATTCGCGCTACCGTGCTCGGAGTGATGGCCCAGCGACTGACTCGCAATCTTTGCCCGCATTGCAAGCAACCGACCGAAGCCGACGAGCAAGCGTGGCAAACCCTGACCCGCCCGTGGAAAGCGCCGGCACCCAGGCAGTTTTTCCACCCTGTGGGCTGTTTGGAATGCCGGAATACAGGCTACATGGGGCGTTCAGGGGTTTATGAAATCATGACAATGTCAGAGAACCTGACCCGCCAGATTACCGATCGCTGCGAGTTGGAGGCCCTGAGACGGGACGCGTACAAAGAGGGCATGAAATCGCTCAGGTTAAGCGGTGCCCAGAAAGTGGCAGCCGGGCAAACCACCGTTGAAGAAATTCTTCGGGTGACGCCGGAAAGCCAGCGCTGATCAGGCTCCGGGCCGGAGGCCACACTGGGCCAACAGGTCCTGCCAATGCCGAGTGTGCCGCATCATCGCCCGGTCCAGCTCACGCCACAGGCTATCGCCGGAATCCTCGGAAAGATGCCGGCGATACCAGCGTTCAAACGTATCCGGCATCACACCCTTTTGCTGTTCCGCCAAACGCGCAAATCCAAGAATCAAACTATCGCGAGCCCGGCTCACGGCGCTCATATAAGGCTGGACTTCTCCGATATAGATCTTGAAAAAGAAACTTTGGACAATATTGGACTGGTTATTGGGCTTGCCGTTCAAGCACAGCGGCTGCTCCTCGAGCCTCGCCTTCAACGTGTCGGTACCTGCATTCAAAGTGGCAATCAACAAGCGCGCGCTATTGATCGCCTGTCCTGCTAAAAACTGCGCCTGCCACCGTTGATGAATCTGCCCCAGATCACTCAGCGCCACAGTCAGCTGCTGATCGTTCAGTGCTTCAACCATAGCATTCAACTGATCCAGATCCAAAGCCAGATCGGCCACGGGGTTTTGCTCGGCCGTTACAGGGAAATAGCCTTTGGACAAGGTAAAGAGCTTTTCGATCTCTTCGGTGCCCCAGGTGGCGTTCCAGACCGCCAGCGGAAGTGTCTGGCGCTTACTGGCAATAGCCTGCTCCAATGTGTTTTGCAACTCATCGTCGTCGATCTGTTGCACACAACGCTCGGCACTTCGGATAAAACGGATCTCGTATCGCAGACGGTTGATCGGCTGCATGACCCGACCCATCACCGAATTTTTTTCGCCCACCACATACTGGAGTTCGCAGCCATACAGAGAAAGAAAATCGAGCATCCCCAATTCCAGCTTGGGAATTTCGAGAACACGGTCGCGGCGCTTGGGAAGGGTGGTTGCGCTGGGCAATTCTGAAAGCGTGGTTTCGGCGGGAGTGTCGAGCACCCGAGCCAACCGGCTCAGGTACTCATCCATCATTGGCTCTGCGTCGGTAAACGGGTTGCAACCGCTCAGAAACAACACAAGCATGCCCGGAATCAGACATCGTCTTCTCCTGTCACCGGGCATCTTTCAGACCTCCTAACGTTTGCGCAGGAGTGCATCAACCTCCGCAAAATCCCGAGCAACAAAACGATCGGTCTCGGGAATGTTGCCTTCGCGTATCAGCCAAGCGGTTTTCATGCCCGCCTGCTCGGCGGCTTCCAGCTCTGCTTCCACATCCGACAGGAATAGCACCGTCTTGGGTTCAACGCCAAGCTCGGCAAGAATGTTGTGGTAGGACTGCGCTTCTTTTTTACCGCCAACCTCAGTATCAAAATAGCCGGAGAAAAACGGGGTAAAATCCCCTTCATTACTGTGGCCAAAAATCAGCTTCTGGGCTTTAACCGAGCCGGAGGAATACACGAAAAGGCGCAAGCCACGGTCATGCCACCGCTGCAGGTAGTCAGCCGCATCCGGGTATATATGCCCCTTCAATTCACCACTGCGGTAACCTTGCTCCCAGATCATGCCTTGCAGAGCCTTGAGGGAACCCTCTTTACGATCCTCGGCTATCCATTTTTGAAGAACCGCAATCAACCCCTCCACATCTTTGCTCTCGACCCCACTTGTTTCGGCGACGACTGCTAACTGTTCGGATACGGCACGGGTGGTGTGGTGATGCTCCCGAACGAACTCCGGCAAGTGTTTGCTGGCGTAGGGAAACAGCTCATCGTGTACAAACGAAATCGAGCTGGTGGTTCCTTCAATGTCGGTCAAGATAACGCGGATCATGCCTTCACTCCTGCCAAGGCTTCGTACCTTGGAATCTGTGCAGCAATATCTTCGCCGGTAAAGCTGGCCACCCACCCCTCAGGATTGGTGAACAGGCGAATACAGGTAAATTCCGGTTCTGCGCCCATATCGAACCAGTGGCGCGTTCCATTCGGGACACTGATCAGATCGTTTTTCTGACACATGACCGCGTAGATCTGATCGCCAAAATGCAGATAAAACAAACCTTGACCATGTACGAAAAACCGCACTTCGTCTTCACTGTGGGTGTGCTCATCCAGAAACTTTTTACGAAATTCGGCTTTCTGCGGATGCTCCGGAGTCAGGCTGACCACGTCAGCGGTCTGGAAACCACATTCTTGTTTGAGCCGATTCACATCGTCAGCGTACACCGACAAAATCTGCTCCTGACTGGCGCCAGCCGGAAGATCACGAGTGGGCCAACGCTCAAAGCGAACACCCTGCTCCTGCAACGTGTCACGAATCACTTGCGGGTCAGACGTGACCGTATGAGCGGTGTCTGGCTGATTCTGATTGAAAATGCTCAGGGTGGTCATCGGCAAATTCTCATGGTTTCAAGTTCACATTCAAAGAGGAATTCAAACGCTTCAACATGGCGCAAGCAATCCGCCATAGTCGCACCCCACGTGTAGAGCCCGTGGCCCCGAATAAGATACCCGGGCTGCTCCGGATGATGCTGGAACCATTCCCGAGTTCGTTCCGCCAGCGCTGGAATGTCCTGGGTGTTGTCAAAGACAGGGATTCTCAGCCGGCCGTCGTGGCTTTCTACTCCCGGAAAGGCCTTCTGGAGCTCATACCCTTCCACTTCAAAGGGCGCTCCGGCTTCAATCAATCGGCTTAATACAGTCGCCTTTACCGAATGCGTATGCAAGACAGCGCCAACATCCGGATAGATTTGATAGAGCACGGTGTGCAGGAGAGTTTCAGCAGAGGATTTCGCACAACTCTGGACAGGGTTGCCATCAAGATCCACCACCATGACATCGTTGGTGGATAGCTGGCCCTTGTGCCGGCCCGATACGGTGATGGCAACATGGTCGTGGTCAAGGCGAGCGGAATAATTACTGCTGGTGGCGGGAGACCAGCCACGGTCGTACAGAAAGCGCCCGGCATCGACAATAGCCTGAGCCGCTGTGGCGTATCGGGTTACATCAAACATTGGCTCACTCCCGGTTAGAGTTGGCCCGTCGGGGCAAAGATCGGCCGCCATTATAGGGCGGCCGATCGCTCCGGCAAACCGCTTTATCCGGCGGTCAATGGCAACCTGCGCTGCCGTTTTCCGGTCAACGCGAACAGGGCATTACCCAGGGCAGGAATGACGGGCGGTACCCCCGGCTCACCGACACCCGTGGGTTCAATTTCACTCTCCACAATATCCACCACCACTTCCGGCACCTGATACATCCGCAGCACGCGCGAGTCGTGGAAGTTGCTTTGCTGAACCTCGCCGTTCTTGAAGGTTATTTCTCCGAACAGTGCGGCACTCAATCCAAACAGAATACCACCGGAGATCTGGTCTTCGACCACTCGAGGGTTCACCACCTGGCCGCAATCGACACTGCAGGTAACCTTATGAACCTTGATCTCACCATTTTCGATGCTCGCCTCGACAACCTGAGCCACGTACGTTCCGAAAGACTTGAACAGGGCGATGCCTCGGGCCCGCCCTTCGGCCAGCGGTGTTCCCCAACCTGCCAGTTCGGCTGCCCGGTCAAGCACCGCACGATGGCGCGGTTCATTGTCCAGAAGTTTTCTGCGGAACTGCAGCGGATCTTCCCCGGCCTCGTGAGCCAGTTCGTCCATAAAGGTTTCTACCGCAAAACCATTGTGGGAGTACCCAACAGAACGCCACCAGGTAATCGGAACCCCCGGGTCAGTATGGGTATGGCGAACACTGACATTCTCGACCTGATACGGATACCCGATGGCTCCCTCAATGGCGGAAATATCTTTCGGTGTTGCAATCCCCTCCGCCATCAGGCCTACCCGGCCCAAGGTGCTGTACAGAAACTGCGGCGCCCAAGGATACTGAGCAGGTGCCGCATTGCGCACATACCAATCCAAAATCTGAGGGCCGACAATCTGGTGGTCCCAGCCGGTCAGTTCACTGTCTTTGAAGCTGGCTTTCATCCGATGCAACATCGCCGGTCGCCAGAAGCCGTGACGAACATCCTCTTCCCGGGACCAGATCAACTTGACCGGCTTTTTGATCTTATAGGCAACAATGGCAACTTCTTCGACATAATCCTGCGTCAAACGTCGACCAAAACCGCCGCCCAGGAAGGTGGTATGCACCGTGACATCACCCGGCGACAGGCTTGAGTGACGGGCGGCCGCGATACGCGCCAAATCCGGAGCCTGAGTCGGCGCCCACACTTCCATGCTGCCATCACGGTACCAGGCCGTTGCGTTCATGGGCTCCATGGCCGCGTGATCCAGATAAGGCTGTTCATATTCCGCCTCAACCACACGACTGGCGCTTTCAACGGCATCTTCGAAATCGCCGTCGGAGCGCTCCTGAGCACCCGAGTCTTCGCTCGCCGCCTCGCGATAGCCTTCGAACACCTGATCGTTATCCAGATCGATCGCTTCGGAGAAATCCCACTCAATATTCAAGGCTTTTTGCGCCTTGCGCGCCCGCCAGTATCGGTCGGCAACCACGGCAACACCGCGCTCGGTGATGAAAGCGTCCAATACTCCCGGCCACGCCAGCACGTCGCTCCGGTTAAAACCGGTGGCTTTACCACCATAACGAGGGCAACGCGTCATGACCGCATACACCATCCCCGGCAACTCAACATCGATGCCATAAACGGCTTTACCGGTTGCCTTGGCTTCGGTATCCAGCCTCCGCCCTTGGCGCCCGATGTATTTCCATTCGGAGCGCGGCTTCAAGGCCACATCACCACGGATAATTTCCTTGTCCGCCAGCTCTACCAGCTGGCCGTAGCGCAGCGAGTCGATGCCATTGGGATGCACAACCCGGCCATCCTGAGTACTACACCCTGCCGCCTCTACCTTCCAGACACGGGCTGCCGCCATCATCAGCATTTGCCGTGCCGAGGCGCCCGCTTCACGGAGCGGCTTCCAGCTGGTTGCCACACTGGTGCTTCCACCGGTCAACTGCAGGCCAAACAGAGGGTTGCGATATTCCGAAGCCACCGGCGCAAACTTCACTTGGATTCGGGCTGGGTCAACATCCAGCTCTTCGGCAACCAAGGTGGTCAAACCGGTGTATGTGCCCTGTCCCATTTCCACACGGGCCAGAGTAAAGAAGATTTCGTCTTTCGTGGTCAGCTCGAGCCAAATATCCGGCGACCATTGCCCTGTCTCTTCCTCGTAACCGGTCTTAATAGTCGAGCAACCGGGGAGCGAGACGGCCAGCATCAGGCTACCGGACGCAGCGGTACTGACTTTCATGAAGTCACGGCGATTCATCGTCATCTCAGGCTCCTCCCTGCTCTGGCTCGTAATGGCCAACGCCATCAACAACCGATTCAACGGCCGCAACAATGCGGGAGTATGTGCCACAGCGACATAGGTTGCCGGCCATCGCCGCCACAATTTCTTCTCTCGAAGGGGCTGGCGTGTTCGCCAACAAATGGGCCGCTGTCATAATCTGACCTGACTGGCAGTAACCACACTGGGGCACGCCCTCAGCAACCCAAGCCTTTTGGAGCGGGTGCAACTCGCCGTTTTCAGACAAGCCCTCGATGGTGGTTATGTCAGCACCGTCCAGATACTCAACCGGTGTGGAGCAGGAACGGGTTGGCTGGCCGTTAACATGCACCGTACACGCACCGCACAAACCGGCCCCACAGCCAAACTTTGTTCCTTTGAGACCCAGCTCATCCCTCAACACCCATAACAAAGGGGTATCAAGTTCTACGTCCAGACTATAGTGCTGGCCATTTACTGTCAGGCTTAACGCCATGTTCCACTCCCGTATTATTTTAATCCGGCTGCCAACAACCGTTACTTGACGACTTCGTTGCCGCTTTTATCCACCCAGATGTCTCGATCTCCAGAGTCCATCTTTCCGTTCGAATTCCAAACTTCGCGGTTCTGGGTAGCCTCTTCCACTTTACCGTTGTCGTTCCAGATCACGCGGTCTTTACAGCCCGCCAAAGTGAACAGGGCCATCATGACCACAATTGCAAAAGAACGTTTGTTCATTGATGCCACCTTTATCTACTGAGGGTTCCTGAGCCGGCCCACAACACCCGTTCAGGAGCCACCGTGAATTTCTCTGTTCTGCTGTTTTTCATGATCGCTCTTGCGCACCATAACGTAGACCGCTCCGGTGCCACCATGGCGCTTTTGCGCAGAATGAAACGCCAGAACCGCATCCAGCTCTGGCAACCATTTCGCCAGGTAACTTTTAAGCTGAGCAATGCCGTCTGGGTTGCGCTCCCCCTTCCCATGAAGAATGATGACAGAACGCAGCCCGTAATTTACGCAATCCTTGACGAACTGGAACACCTCTTTTCGGGCCTCTTCGACCGTCATTCGGTGCAAGTCCAGCCGAGCCTCAATAGGGTACTGCCCCAGCCTGAGCTTTTTAAACACGCCATGCTGAACCCCGGGCCGCTGCCAACAAAGCACATCGTGCGCCGTGAGCGGCTCGACCACGTCCGCCGTTAACGGATTGAGATCACGGACCTGCGCCTCAACCGCGGCTTGTTGGCGAACCAAGTGCCCGGGAGTGAGTTCCGTGCGTGCCACCACATCAGCACGATTCGGTTTACGTATGCGCCGCACATCTTTCATTTCTTCAAGGAAAGCCAGGCGCTCATCTTTGGAGGTCATAACACATACGAATCCAGATTGACGAGTAACAGGACTCTACCACTGCACAGGCATCCCATAAAGAAATGCTCTCGCTCACTTAGGACGAAAATCGAAGGGCGCTGCCCTCGTTCAGTGAACTACACTTCTGAAAACGCATATTAGTGAAGTAGCATCCCTGTAACCTTCCTTGCTACCGAGCATGACGGATTTCCCTATGACTGCCGACACTCCTGACACTCCGCTGCCGCAGAATACCCGCGCGATCATGACGTTTTTACGCGAGCACGCACCGTTCTCGAATATGGATGACCCACATCTCGCCCATTTTGCCGAGAACGCCAAGCTCACTTTTTTCAGTGACGGGGAGGAAGTCCTCTCGCCCGAAGGTGGTGTCGTGAAAGACTTCTGGGTGGTTAAGCAAGGCAGAATCCGAGGAGAACGATTCAGCGAAAAGGAAAATCGGGCTGTAACCACCTTCGAAATCAGCAAAGGCGAATGTTTTCCCCTTGCCGCACTCATTGGCGAGCGCCCGACTCGAACTCTGCACCGGGCTTCAGGCGATACCTTTTGTTTAAGTATCGGCCATGACGCATTCGTGACGCTGTTTGCGGAAAGCGAAACGTTTCGGGATTTTTGCCTGCGCGGCGTCAGTAGCCTGCTTGACCAGGTCAATCAACGCATTCAATCAACCGCGATGGCGTCCATCGGCTCCAGTGACAGCCTCGACACTCCGCTTGAGCGTTTCGCGCTGCGCGCCCCTATCGTGTGCACGCCTGACCTCCCGGTCAACGAAGCTGTCGCCAGGATGCACGAGAACAATGTCGGTAGCATTGTCGTCACCGACGACAAGCAGCAACCAACCGGGATTTTCACGCTCCGCGATTTGCGTATGCTGGTCGCCGAGGGAGTGGACTCACTGAGTAAACCGATCAGTCAGGTGATGACACCAGACCCATGCCGGTTACTGGCGACAGAGCATGCTTTTGACGCTGCCATGCTGATGGCAGAGCATCATTTTGCTCACGTGTGTGTGGTCGATGATAACAACCGACTCATTGGGGTTGTTTCCGAGCGAGACCTGTTTTCATTACAACGTGTCGATCTGGTGCATCTGGCCCGGACCATCGGCACTGCAGCCCACCTGAACACGCTCGTTAGTCTTCGCACCGATGTCTCCCGACTGGTCGATACGATGCTTGCCCACGGCGCGGATTCCGGTCAGGTCGTTAAAATTATCACCACGTTGAATGATGTCACCGTGCGCCGGGTACTGGAGCTGAACCTCAAACAGAATGATCCCGGTGTTTCGTTCACCTGGTTAACCTTTGGCAGTGAAGGCCGCCAGGAACAAACCCTGCTGACCGATCAGGATAATGGCATCTTGTTCGCGACTCCCGAGGGTATGACGGAAGATCAAGTCCGAGAAAAACTGCTTCCTTTTGCGCGCAAAGTGAATGACGAGCTGGCCCGATGCGGCTTTACGCTGTGCAAAGGCAACATCATGGCCAGCAACCCCAAGCTTTGCCTCAGTGAAACGGAATGGGACGACTGGTTTCAGCGATTTATCGACGCATCCACACCCCAAAACCTGGTCTACTCATCCATCTTTCTGGATATGCGCGCGGTTTATGGCCCAGACGAGCCGCTAAGAAGATTGTTTGGCAGGGTACTGGAGCGTATTGCAAAAAACGCCCTGTTTCAGAAGATGCTGGCCGGAAATGCTCTCCAGCGGAAGCCGCCCCTCACCATGTTCCGTAATTTCCGCTATCTGAACGATGACAACAAAAAAGTGCTGGATCTGAAGCGTCAAGGATTGGCACCGTTCGTTGAATCGATCCGGGTGTTTGCGTTGGCGAACGGTATCAAGGCAGCCAATACTCTGGAACGGCTGGATGAGCTTGCCAAAAAAGGGGTATTTGACAATAAAGACGCAGGTGCGTGGAAAGAGTCCTACAGCCTGATTCAAGCCATACGAATGCGGGCCCACCAAGACCTGCTGGCCAACGAAGAACCACTCACGAACTACATCGACCCGGACGACCTGAATCCCCTCGACCGGCGCATACTGCGAGAATCCTTTCGTCAGGCCCAGCGACTCCAGCAAAAACTGGAACTGGCATACCAACTATAGGCCTTGGCACCATCATGCTTTCAACCCTTAAACAATGGATTAATGCTAACCGTCACGCCAGAACGCGCATAGATACGGACAACCTGCCGACTCCTAAATCGGCAGGTGAGCAGAATCTTTTCAATTCTCGCCTGATCGTCTTGGATCTCGAAACCACCGGCCTGAACACCGCCAAGGATGAAGTTATCGCCATCGGAGCGGTGGCTATCGAAAAAGGCGCGATACATCTGGACGACCAGTTCGACCTGATTCTGCGGCGCCCCGAATTGGACATTCGTGAAACAGTACTGATTCACGGCATTGGTCCCGAAGCCCTGACGCAGGGCCAGGAAACGAAAGAAGCTTTACTGCGCCTCTTGGAGTGGATGAACGGCGACCCCATCCTTGCCTATCACGCCGCATTTGATAAGCGCTTCCTTGAACGAACCCTGAAGGCTCAACTCGGTTACTCCCTCTCCCACGTATGGATGGACGTTGCAGAACTATTGCCTGCTTTTTTTCCGAAAGCAGACCCTAAAGGCCGTGGGCTGGATCATTGGTCCGACTTTTTTGGACTGGAAGTAAGTGAACGGCATCACGCTGCAGCCGACGCGATGGTAACCGCGGAACTGACCTTGATCGCCCTTAACTCGGCCAAGAAGGCGAACGTAAAAACCCTAAAAGATCTGTCTCAAAAGCTACGTTATCAACGACGTTTACAGAAAATGAAGCGATTTTAGTTTCTTCGACCGCCTCCAAAAAAGCGTGTATCAGCGCGGCTTTGCAGCCGAATTAATAAGACCATTTGCCAATATCCATAATGTCATTGACGAGTAGAGTCGATAAAGACAACAAGTCAGAGAACAACACTATGAACAATAAATTCTCTAACCGCATTACCCAAAAAGATCGCCAGCCGAGCTTTACAACAACAATATGGGAGTGAGTGTATGTCAGGACATAGCTACGACGCTGAAAACTACTGGAAATCCAATCTTCGCCTGATCTTCGGAAGCCTGATCGTTTGGGCTCTGGTCTCATACGGCGCTGCAATTCTCCTACGCCCGATGCTTGCCGGCATTGAAGTAGGTGGTACCGACCTAGGCTTTTGGTTCGCCCAGCAAGGTTCCATCATCACCTTCATCATTCTGATTTTCTTCTACGCCTGGCGTATGAACAAAATCGATGAGAAATTTGGCGTGCACGAGGAGTAATCACCCATGAGTCAATTTGCAATTAACTTGCTATTCGTTGGGGGCTCCTTCCTCCTGTACATCGGCATCGCCGTTTGGGCAAAGGCCGGCAGTACCAGTGACTTCTATGTAGCCGGTGGCGGCGTTCATCCTGTGACCAACGGCATGGCAATTGGCGCCGACTGGATGTCCGCGGCCTCCTTCATTTCCATGGCCGGCCTGATTGCAGCAGGCGGTTACGCCAACTCTACGTTCCTGATGGGCTGGACCGGCGGTTACGTGTTGCTGGCGATGCTGCTCGCGCCGTACTTGCGTAAGTTCGGCAAGTTCACGGTTCCGGAATTCATCGGTGACCGCTACTACAGCTCAAACGCGCGACTGGTCGCGGTTATTTGTCTGATCGTTGCGTCGGTGACCTACGTTATCGGCCAGATGGCGGGTGCTGGCGTTGCCTTCTCACGCTTCCTGGAAGTTGACTCTACCAACGGCTTGATCATCGCCGCGATTGTTGTCTTCATCTACGCTGTAATGGGCGGCATGAAAGGCATCACCTACACTCAGGTTGCCCAGTACTGCGTACTCATCGTGGCTTACACGATTCCAGCGGTGTTCATTTCTCTGCACCTGACCGGCAACCCAATTCCGGGTCTCGGCATGTTCTCAACGCACACCGAATCCGGCTTACCGTTGCTGACCAAGCTGAACCAGGTAATCACCGACCTCGGGTTCAATCAGTACACTGCGGATGTCGATAACAAATTGAACATGGTGCTCTTCACCTTGTCACTGATGATCGGTACCGCCGGTCTGCCGCACGTCATCATCCGCTTCTTCACGGTGCCAAAAGTGTCCGATGCGCGCTGGTCTGGCGGCTGGGCACTGGTTTTCATCGCCCTGCTGTACCTGACTGCGCCAGCCGTGGCTTCCATGGCCCGCTTGAACCTGATGACCACCATCTACCCTGAAGGCACTCAGGCCCAGCCGATTGAATACGATCAGCGTCCGGGCTGGATTGCCACCTGGGAAGAAACCGGTCTGATTAAATATGAAGACAAAAACAACGATGGCCGGATCCAGCTGTATAACGACAAAAACGCTGACTTCGCCGCTACCGCTTCCGAGCGCGGCTGGGCAGGCAACGAAATGGTCGTTAACAACGACATCCTGGTATTGGCTAACCCTGAAATTGCCAACCTGCCGGGATGGGTTATTGGCCTGATTGCAGCGGGTGGTTTGGCAGCCGCACTGTCTACAGCCGCCGGCCTCTTGCTGGCCATATCCTCGGCAGTGAGTCACGACTTGATCAAAGGCCGACTCAATCCCAACATCAGCGATAAAGGCGAATTGCTCGCGGCCCGAATTTCGATGGCTGTCGCGATCGTGGTAGCCACATGGCTAGGCGCAAACCCACCGGGCTTCGCAGCTCAAGTGGTCGCATTGGCCTTCGGTATAGCAGGAGCCTCCCTGTTCCCCGCGTTGATGATGGGCATCTTCTCCAAGCGAGTAAACAACGTAGGCGCAATCTCCGGCATGCTGGCAGGTCTGACCTTCACACTGGTGTATATCTTCACCTACAAAGGCTGGCTGTTCATTCCGGGAACCAACACCTTGGCAGACACCCCTGAAAACTGGGTGTTGGGTATTTCCCCGCTGTCTATTGGTGCAATTGGTGCCATCGTCAACTTTGCGGTAGCCTTCGGAGTATCGAAAGTGACGGCTGAACCGCCGGTAGAAATTCAGGAATTGGTCGAAAGCGTCCGTTACCCTCGCGGTGCCGGCACAGCTCACGATCACTGAACTTCATGACGACCTGATTTGTCACCTACAATGACGGGTTGATACCGAACGGGCTTCCTCAGTGAGGAAGCCCGTTCTTTATTAAGGATACCGCTTTATGTTCTGGAATTTTGTGGCCACGATTTTCTGCGGGCTCGGAGCTGCAGGCATCGCAATGGGCATCCGTGCTATCACGGCGAAGAAGGCGCCCAGATGGATTATTCCGGTCTTTGCCGGGCTCGGTATGCTGAGCTATCTGGTGTATGGCGAATACACGTGGTACGACCACAAACAAACGCTGTTGCCCGAAGAAGCCGTGGTGGTCGATACGGAACGTGAACAGCAATTCTTCCGCCCGTGGACGTTTGTATTTCCTTACGTCACCGCATTTTCGGCCGTAGATGTTGAAAGCATCGCCCGGGACACTCAGAACACCGAGATTGTTCGTTTTACCTTGTACCGGTTTGAACAAACGGTGACGGATGCCGTTTCCCACCGCGTACATCTGATCAACTGCCAAACTCAAGAATTAGTCCCCCTAGCTAGCAACGGAAGCCCTCGGGTAGACAACCTGAAACGGCTCAATAACAACGATCCACTGCTTAACACTGTGTGTGGCGCCTGATAGACCTGACTGGATAACCGCAATACATGATTAGTGCCTGGCTGCTTGTCTTAATATCGATCACCTACATCTCACTGCTGTTCTTGATCGCCTGGGCAGGTGACAAGCATCCGGGGCTGTACCGACATAGATTGGCCCGCACCCACATTTACAGCCTTTCACTGGCTGTCTATTTCACCTCATGGACGTTCTACGGAGCCGTCGGGCGGGCAACTCAGGAAGGTTTCGGCTTTGCGTCGATCTACCTCGGCCCGCTCCTGGTTTTCCTCTTCTTCGCCCCGCTACTTCGGCGCATCATCCATATCAGCAAACGCAACAACAGTACCTCAATTGCGGATTTCATCGCCTCCCGGTATGGCAAATCCCAATTATTGGCAGCCATGGTTGCGGCGGTCGCACTGATCGGCAGCGTGCCCTACATTGCACTTCAACTTAAAGCCATCGCTCTTGGTTTCAGTGTTCTGTCAGAGAACAGCCACCCGCTGCCCGGACTCGGTACAACCTGGAATGATTCGGCTTGGTACATCACTCTCACCCTCGCCGTGTTCACGGTACTCTTTGGAACCCGGCATCTCGAATCCACCGAGCATCACCGCGGGATGATTCAAGCCATTGCGTTCGAATCTCTCATAAAGCTGGTGGCTTTCATCGCGGTAGGTCTATTCGTTGGTTACGGCTTATTTAACGGATTCGGCGACCTGTTCCGGCAGGCCGCCGACGCAGATTTGATCGGGACCCTGACCACCGCGAGTTTTGATGCACCGACCTTCATCACCCAAACTCTGGTCGCGATGCTGGCCATCATCTGCCTGCCGCGACAGTTTCACGTAATGGTGGTCGAAAACGCAGATCACCGGGACTTCGACGTCGCCCGCTGGGCCATGCCGGTATATTTGATCATCGCAACCGCATTCGTGATACCGATTGCCGCTGCCGGTCTTTTATATGCCGACAGTCTGGGTAGCAACCCCGATATTGTGATCCTGCAACTGCCGATCATGGCAGGAGAACAATGGCTCGCGGTACTCGCGTTTTTAGGCGGTGGCTCTGCCGCAGCAGCCATGGTCATTGTCTGCTCAGTTGCTATCTCCACCATGGTGAGCAACGAAATCATCATGCCCGGCCTGCTGAAATTCTTCAGACCCCGGATGAACCGGCGGGCGGATTTGAGCTACCTGCTACTCACCATTCGCCGCGTAGCCATTTTCGTCGTCTTGTTGACCGCCTACGCCTTCTATCGCATGGCAGGACAGGATTACAGTCTGACGGCTTTCGGCTTGCTGTCTTTCGCCGCCGCCGCTCAATTCGGACCGGCTCTGGTCGGTGGCATTCTATGGCGCCAAGGCAACGCAACAGGCGCAATCTGGGGGCTCGGCCTGGGCTTCACCGTTTGGTGCTACACCCTTTTACTACCGGCCCTGGTTTCCACTGGCTGGGTTGATGACGGATTGCTCAATAACGGTCTGTTTGGCTGGAACTGGACGCGACCAACGGCTCTGTTCGGCTCTGAACTGGAGCAAATGACCCACGGTATTCTGTGGAGCCTCGGGATGAACACCGCAACTTATGTATTGCTGTCGCTACTAACCCGCCAACGCATCCGGGAAAAGATTCAGCTTGCCGCGTTCTTCCAGGAGTTTGACCCCCGGCAAGATAGCCCTACCAATCAAGGTTGGCAGGGCGAAGTGCTGATTTCCGATCTGCAGGCATTAACGGATCGCTTCATGGGAGAAGAGCGATCGGAAAGCGTATTCCGCAACTATGAGCGCCGTAATGCGATCCGGCTCTACCCGCATCGGGAAGCCTCTACGCATCTGAGAAAATACATTGAACGGCAACTGGCCTCGGTGATTGGTGCCTCCACGGCACGGGTAGTGCTTGAATCTACCCTGACCGGTCGCGATATGCAGATCGAAGACGTTGTGAGCATCGTGGATGAAGCGTCTCAGGCCATGACCTTCAGTCGTGAACTGCTGCAATCGGCCATAGAAAACATCAGTCTGGGTGTCTCGGTGGTCAATCATCAACAACAACTGGTGGTATGGAACCAACGCTACCAGGAGTTGTTCAGCTACCCCAAAGGTTATGTTCGAGTTGGGCGCCCGGTTGAAGATCTGATGCGTTACAACCTGATGAACGCCAACCTGTCGGCCCGTCGCATTGATGAAATCATTGAAGACCGCTGCGCCAGCATGCGTGCAGGCGAACCTATGTCGTACGAACGCCAACGACCGGACGGGACGGTCGTGCGTATTGATGGCAGCCCGATACCCGGCGGGGGCTATGTCACTACCTTTCAGGACATCACGCCGATGCGGCGTACCGAACAGGCGCTCAAGGAGACCAATATCTATCTTGAGCAACGGGTGCGCGAACGCACACAGGAGCTTCAGGTTATCAATGAGCAAATGCTCAAAGCCAAGTCCGTTGCAGAGCAGGCCAACCAGAGTAAGACCCGGTTTCTGGCTGCGGCCAGCCACGACCTGTTACAGCCGTTGAACGCTGCCCGCCTGTTTACCTCGGCCCTGTCGGGAAAATCCGTAGACCACGAAACCTCTGAGCTGATTCAGCATATTGACAGCTCCCTGGGAGCTGCCGAAGAGATCATCAGCACTTTGCTGGATATATCGAAACTGGATGCCGGTGCACTCGAACCGGACATTACCGTGTTTCCGGTGAATGACCTGCTCAGCCACCTTGCCACCGAGTTCTCGGCCATTGCAAAAGATCAGGGACTGGAGCTCCACGTAGTGCCGAGCTCCGCTTGGGTCCGGTCTGATGCCAAGCTACTCAGACGCGCAGTGCAGAATTTTCTCTCCAACGCGATCAGGTATTGCGACAGTGGCCGCATCCTGATGGGCTGTCGCCGCTTGAAAGGGTATCTGAGGATCGAGATCTGGGACACCGGTCCCGGCATGTCAGAAGAACAGTTAACCCACATTTTCGAGGAATTCCGTCGTTTCCAACATGGCCAGGACAAAAAAGGGCTCGGGCTGGGTCTCGCTATCGTAGATCGCATCAGCGGTATGCTTAACCACCCGGTAACGGTTCTGTCCACACAAGGAAAAGGCAGTGTTTTCGGCATCACGGTACCTCTCACTGCAGCGGAAAAACCCCGCGCGGAGTCAAGCCGAGGCCAAGCCGTTTCCAGGCGAGTTGCAAGCCTGGGCGGTCTACACGTGCTCTGCATTGATAACGATGCTGCAATTCTGCAAGGCATGGTCGCCCTGCTCGGGAACTGGAAATGCGATGTGACAGCCTCAGAAAGCCTGGAAACCGCTCTCACAAAGCTGGACGGGCACAAGCCGGATATCATCCTCGCGGATTACCAGCTCGATGACAATCGAAACGGCCTGGATGCGATGGACAGTGTACGAGCGGAGCTTGGAAAGCACATACCCGGTATCTTGATTACCGGCTATATGGCACCTGAAGTTCGCGAAGACGCCATCAACCGTGCCTATCAGATTCTGTATAAACCCGTTAAGCCTGCCGCATTAAGGGCGTTGGTCAACAAGCTACTGAAGCAAGCAAAATAAGAAGGAAATGTACGGGTCATTGAGGCTCCCCTTACGGCACGAACCTTCCTCGTGCGCTTGCTTCATAGGCCCTACAGGTCCTGTGAAGGTGACGTCTCTGCAGGAGACCTCAGCCCTATCCTGCCGTCAAAACCATTGAACTGGTACAAGCCACTGCCGGGCTGGCGCAAGAGTCGGTCGATATTTTGGTTTCAGAAATGAAAAAACCCCAGCCTCTTTCGAAGCTGGGGTTTTGGTATTAAGAGTCTGACGATGACCTACTCTCACATGGGCAAGTGCCACACTACCATCGGCGCAGGCTTGTTTCACTTCTGAGTTC